>JAEWFU010000294.1 GCA_023388675.1 Pseudomonadota bacterium
AAGCCGGTCCAGTCGTCGCTCGTCAGCTCCTTGGGCAGCACCAGCTCCGGCGCCTCGGGCTGTTCGATCGACGGCACGTAGACAAAGACCGCGTCGTTGGCCTCGGTCACCTCGAACGACTTCAGCGCCTTGCGCCCTTCGAGCGCGCATTCCGGCATCGCTGGAACCCGAACCACCACGCCATCGCCGTTGACGACCACGCCATGGTAGCGGCAGCCGATGTTGCCCTCATGGATTTCGCCGTAGGAGAGCGGCGCGCCGCGATGCGGGCAAAAATCTTCCACGCAGCGCAGGCGGCCCTCAGCGTCGCGCCACAGCACGATCTTGTCGCCGAGCAGGCGGGCGCCGTAGGGCTTGGTCGCCTTCACCTCGACGGACTTCGCAACCGGATACCATTGGCCGAGCAGGCCGCTGTTCACCCGGTCCTCGATCAGGGATTTCTTGTCGATGGCTGTCATGTGCGTCTCCATCCTCGATGGCCGGAGGCCTCCCGCCTCCGCAATGTTTCGACCGGCCTGCTAGTGCTGGGCCTTGGGCAGGTAGTGGAGCACCCGCTCCTCGATCATGGCGAGGACCGTGTAGAGCAGGTAGCCAATGACGGTCAGGAGCACGATGGCGTTGAACACCATCGCCGCGTTCGCCTGTCCGCCGCCGTAGGAAATCAGGAAGCCGAGGCCGGTATTGCCGCCAACCAGCTCGCCGACTGTCACGCCAATGACCGCGAGCGTCGAGGCGATGCGCAGCCCGGCCATCAGGTTCGGCACGGTGGACGGCATCTCGACCTTCAGGAAGATGCCCCAGCGCGACAGATTGTAGGCACGCGCCAGATTGACGAGGTCACGGTCGACGGTGCGCATCGCCTGCAGCACGTTGACCAGAACCGGGAAGAACACGATCAGCACCGTGACCAGCAGCTTCGGCATGGCGTTGTAGCCGAACCACATGATGAACAGCGGCGCGAAGGCGACCTTCGGTGCGATCTGAAGCGCCAGAATGTAGGCGACAACACCTTCTCCCAGAACTCGGACATGCCGAGCAGGTAGCCGATCACCGCCCCAAGCAGGCTGCCGATGGCAAAGCCGAGCACGGTGTAGAGCGCGGTGGAGAGGGTGTGGCCGACAAGCCCTTCCTGCATCCACATGCGCTTCAGCTCGGCGAGGCAATCCGTGACCGTCGGAATGATGAACTTCGGCACGTCGAGCGCCGGCGGCAGGAACTGCCATGCAAGCAGCACGAGCACGAGAAGCGCAAGACTGACGAAGAGCGTTCCTGAGCGGGCGTTCACGGCGGGCTTCCCCGGTTTGGTCGCCGAGACCGGAGCGTGCGCTCCGGCCTCAATCGAGCTTGCCTGTGTCATTGGACGAAGTCGTTCGTGTAGAGGTCCTCGACCGGCACGGCCGTCTGGACGATGCCGTTATCGACGTAGAAGGCCTGCACCTTGGTGACGCGCTCCGGATCGAAGGCGCCAAGCGGCTGGTTCTCCGCTTCCGGATAGACCAGGGTCGCGTAGGAGCGCAGAATGCCCTCGATCTCGGCTTCCTTGCCGGTGTGCTGGGGCATGGCGGCGACATAGTCCTTCGCAGCCTGCGTCGGATCGGCGGAGATGTCGCGAACCGCCTTCAGGACCGCGCCGACAAAGCCGCGCACGATCTCCGGCCGTTCGGCGATCGTCTTGTCGGAGGCGATGATGGCCTGCGCCATCGCTGGGAACACCTCGTCGACCGGCATCTGCTCCATCTCGACGCCGGCAGCCTCGATGGCCGCAATCCACTCCGGCACGCCGGAGAGCGCCTGCAGATTGCCGGCGATGGTGAGCTGGATGATGCCGCCCGGCCCGACGGCCTGGATGTCGGCATCGCCCTTCGACAACTCGGTAGAAGCCAGGACGCCGAGGAGGTTGTAATAAGTCGTATCCTGGAAGGCGAGGACGCCGATCGACTTGCCCTTCAGGTCTGCCGGGCCGGTGATGCCGCTGTCCTTACGCCATGCGAGCTGGGTCAGACCGCGCCCGCCGAGCAGCGCCACGCCACGAATGTCGAGCCCATTGGCGCGCACGATGATCGGCGTGTCGCCGATGCCGCCGCCCAGATCGGCGTTGCCGACGGCGACCTGCGTGGCCACGTCGGCACCGCCCTTGCCGACCTGAAACGTCACCTCGAGCCCGGCCTCGTCGAAATAGCCCTTGCTCTTGGCAAGCTGGAACGGCGCGAATGCCGGCAGGAAGTCGGGCGCCGGGAAGAGATACGTCACCTTTTCGGCGGCGAAGGCAGCCGTCGCGGAAGCCGCCAGCATTGCGGCGGCGATGGTCGAACGAAGCATGTGTCTCATGAAATTCCCCTTTTGCGTTCTTGAGCCGTCAGACGGCTTTTTCTTCGAGCTTCAGATGCTTGAAAAATTGCGCCGCATAATCGCTGACCTCCGGCATAACCCTGCGGCGGAGCGGCTCGTCACGATGCGGCAGGTCGACCTTGATCTCGGCCACCACCGTGCCCGGCCGCTCGGAGAGAACCAGGATACGGTCCGACATCAGGACCGCCTCGGCGAGGTCGTGGGTGATCAGCAGCGTGGTCTTGCCGCTTTCCGAGATCGTGCCGGCGAAGCTGTTCTGGAGCAGCAGCTTGGTCTGCGCGTCGAGCGCGGAGAACGGCTCATCCAGCAGCACGATCTCAGGCTCGATGGCGAGCGTACGCGCAAGGGCCGCGCGCTGCCGCATGCCGCCGGAGAGCTGATAGGGATAATGGTTCTCGAAGCCGGCCAGATGGCAACGCTTCAGCTCGGCCATCGCTCTGTCGCGGCGTTCCGATTTCGCCACGCCGCGCGCTTCCAGGCCGAACTCGACGTTCGAGACGATGTTGCGCCAAGGCAGAAGCAGGTCCTTCTGCAGCATGAAGCCGACATGCGCATTGGGGCCGCCGACAGGATCGTCGCTGACCAGCACCTCGCCCTGGGTCGGCTGGTAGAGGCCCGCCGTCATGCTGAGGATCGTGCTCTTGCCGCAGCCGGAGGGTCCGACAACGGATACGAATTCGCCTCCGTTCACGCGAAAGCTGATGTCGTTGACGGCAATGAGGTTCTGGCCGGAACCGATCGTGAATTCCTTCGTGACCGAGCGAAACTCAAGCGCCATAGCCATCGGCCTCGTAGGCGGCGTCGAGCTCTCGATTGGTGGCCTCCAGCTCCTGAGCCAGAAGCGCCTCGTTCCAATCCGTCCGGCCCGACCGCGGGGCGACCACGCCCTTTTCGGCGAGCTGCCGCGCGACACCGGCGAAGTCGTGCTCGCCGGTTGCGTAGATCGCCATCAGCGCGTCCGCCAGTTCATTCTCCAGCCCGTTCAGCTCCCGGCCACGGCACTGGTGGGCAAGATCCGCCCGGCCCGTATCGAAGGCACGTTGCGAGAGGCGGTCTTTGAATGCGTCCATCTCTAGTTCCCCGTTATGTTCAAATAAGAACACTTTGTTCAAAACAGATTGCCTCAAGCAGAAGATGGAGTCAACTAACCATGTGCAAGGCGGGTCGGACCCGACAAATGCTGGCCGAGGGAGCGGCAGCGCCGGGGGGCGCAAGGCGGCTTTCCCGCCACGTTGACAGCGCTATTCCACGCAAGTATCGTCTTTTTTGAACAATTCGTTCATTTTTGAACACTGGAGTGATACCTGATGAAGATCCTGATTGCCGGCGGTGGCGTCGGTGGAATGGCTGCTGCGATCGGCCTGCAGAAGCAGGGTCATGAGGTTACGATCTTCGAGCGGGCGCGCGCGTTTGGCCGCATCGGCGCAGACGTCAACCTCACCCCGAATGCCGTCCATGCGCTGGACGGCCTGGGTGTGGGTGACGTACTGCGCCAGACGGCGGCGCGGCCGCAATTCCGCATCAGCCGCACCTGGGACACCGGCGAGGAGACGTCGCGGCTGCCGATGAGCACGGCAGCGGAAGAGCGTTACGGTGCGCCGCAGCTCACCATCCACCGCGCCGATCTTCTCGCGGCCCTCCAGGGCGCGCTAGAGCCGGGCACGATTCACTTTGCAGCCGCCGTGGAAACCGTGGAACCGGATGGTGACGGTGCCGCGCTCGTGCTGTCCGACGGAACGCGGGTGAAGGCCGACGTGGTGATCGGCGCCGACGGCATCCATTCCGCGGTCCGCCACGCACTGTTCGGCGAGGATCACCCACGCTTCACCGGCCTCGTTTCCTACCGGGCCGTGTTTCCGCGCGAGCGCGGCGACGGCATCCCCAATCTCGATTCCTTCACCAAGTGGTGGGGTCCCACGCCCGACCGGCAGATCGTCACTTTCCCGCTCAATCGCGGCGAGGAAATCTTTGTCTTCGCGACGACGCCGCAGCAGGACTGGACGGAGGAAGGCTGGACGCTGCCGGGCGATATCGACGAACTGCGCTCTGCCTACGCCGATTTCCATCCGGAAGCGCGCGCCCTGCTGGATGCCTGCGAGGCCGTCACCCGTTGCGCGCTGCATGTGCGCGAGCCGATGGCTCATTGGTCGCGCGGTGCGATCACGCTGCTGGGCGACGCCGCGCACCCGATGGTGCCTTTCATGGCGCAGGGCGCCTGCATGGCGGTCGAGGATGCCGTGGTGCTCGGCCGCGCTCTGGAAGGCGCTACCGGAGGCACGGTGCCGGATGCGCTTAAGCGCTACGAGGCGGCACGCATACAGCGCACCGCACGCGTGCAGCAGGGTTCGCTCGCCAATGACTGGCTAAAGCAGGGCACCAATGCCGATTGGGTCTACGGCTACGACGCCTGGGCGACGGAACTGACCGAGCCGGCTTAGGCCGGCTCCCTTGCTGGTCAGAAGAGAGGCGACGGTAACCGGCCGCCCCTCGCCTTTTCACACTTCCATCAGATCTTCACCGACGATGACCCTGCCGGAAAAATGCCTGCTAACGCCAGCAGTCCAACCCTCCGGCGTTTCTTCCGGGTCGAAACCCGGCACGAAATGATTGAGGACGAGCGTCTTAACCTTCGCGGCCTCAGCGATGCGACCGACATCCTCAATCGGCGTGTGAATGGCGATTACAGCCTCGAGAACACGCTCGATTTCTTCGGGCGAGCGTCCCTGTGAGGCAAATTTCTCGCGAAACAATGCGGCCGTGCGCTCGGCATTGATAACCTCGTGCACCAGCACGTCGGCATCTTTCGCCAGTTCCGTCAGTTCCTCGCTGGCCGCGGTGTCACCGCTGAAGACCACGACACGATCCGCCGTTTCGAAGCGATAGCTGTAGGAAACATGGTGCACGCCGTCCTTGTGCCCCTGGTTCGGATAGTGGGTGTTTTCAACGCAAGTCACGCGAACATTGTCGTCCTCGTACACCGGCCCGGAGGCCGATATGTCGTGCCCACGGAACAGTTCGCGCGGCGGCTTCTTGCCACCGCTGAAGGCAAGCCGCACGGCCGCATTCGGTTCGAAATATTCGACGAACGCCTCGACCATGGCCTCCGTGCCGAGCGGTCCGTAAGCTTCGGAAGGTGAAGCGCGGCCATTCGACCAGGCGAGCCCCATCAGCGTTCCCATATCGGCATTGTGGTCGTCATGGTGATGGGTGATGAAGATGCGACCGACGCGGTGCGCCGCTATTCCGGCCAACATCAACTGTCGCGCTACGCCGTTTCCCGCATCGACAATGTAGGGCTCGTCATTGACGAGCAGGACATTGGCAGGCTGGTTGCGTCCCGGCAGGGGCGTTGGGCCTCCGCCTGTTCCCAGCAGGATCAGCCGTGTCGATTTAGCCTGCGCCGGGGGCGACTTTGCTTCAGCCGAGATCGCCGGAAAAGCTGAAGCGGCAGCGCCAGCGACCATCAACTTCAGGCCGGTTCTGCGTGTAATGCGCATATTTCCTCTCCTCCTCATAGTCCTTGTGGGCTGCGGCAAGAGGCGGGCATGCGCAGCCCGGTCTGTCGCCCCGGCTCAGGCCGGGGCGCAGGTTCAGATCGAAGACCGTATGTCTCAGGCGGCTTCGTAGACGAGGCCGTCTTCTTCCGCCGAGCCGATCACGGACCAGACGGTCGCGTGGGCGGCGGAGTTGTTGCGGAACCAGTGCTTGCGGCCGGCCGGGGTCTTGACCAGGTCGCGCGGCCCGAGTTCGAGCTCGACCTTCTCGCCGTTCTCTTCCCAGCCCACCGTCAGCGAGCCTTCGAGGACGAGGTAGGCGTCTTCCACGTCGCGCACGATCGGCTTGATGCCGACCTGCGACGGGATGCCGAGCATCTCCTTGCGGCAGGTGTCGTCCTCGATGCCGCCCTTGCCGACATAGACCTTGCGGGTGAAGCCCGCCTTCTCCCA
>JAEWFU010000315.1 GCA_023388675.1 Pseudomonadota bacterium
AAATCGGCGTGGCCGGGCGTGTCGACGATGTTGATACGGGTGTCCTTCCAGTCGACCGACGTCGCCTTGGCGAGGATAGTGATGCCGCGCTCCTTCTCGATGTCGTTCGAGTCCATCGCGCGTTCGACCACGCGCTGGTTTTCGCGGAACGAGCCCGACTGTTTGAGCAGTTCGTCGACGAGCGTGGTCTTGCCATGGTCGACATGCGCGATGATCGCGATGTTGCGGAGCTTCATAGGTCTCTCGGAGGTTCGGCCGGCGCGGCGGGGCACGGGCGTTTTCGGTTGCCGCGCTCATACAGGCTTTTTCGCAAATGCGAAAGGGGGCGGCCGAACCTTGAGCATTGGAAGCCGATGAGGCTTCGCCCCTCCACCTTGGCAGGCAGCGGAGGGGCTTTCTGCTACGCCATCGCGCCGGCTGCCGTGGACCCACGCCGTGTAGTCGCACGCTTGAGGCCGAAGAGCGGCCGCAGCCACCAGACCCGCCGGATGACATATTCGTGGAGGATAAGGTAGCCGCCGACGGTCGCCGCCACGATGATTGTGGCCTCGCCCCACACCGGCAAACCCGAGCCGATCATCGCATAGCCGACCACGACGATGATCGTCTGGTGCAGGATGTACCACGGGAACACCGCCTCGGTCATGTAGTTCAGCGCCGGCGAGGTCCACATGAGAAACCGCCGCGCCAGGCCGAGCAGCGTGACGATGACCGTCCAGGCATAGACCGTGCGAACAACGCCGATGACCGGCCAGAAACCCTCGATCCGACGAAGCTCGGCCATGTTGAGCCTCGCGATAACGATCGTGACGCCGAGCGCCAGGGCGATCGCTCCCGCAGCCGGCAGCGCACGGTCGACCGCCGACCAGAACGTCTCGCTGCGAGCCGCGAACCAGCCAACCAGCAGGATGCTCAAATAGTTGGCGTGCGTCGCCCAGTCGTCGATCAGCGCATGGGTGGTCGGGAAGAGCGGATTGAGAACGAGCGAGTAGAATACGAACGGCGCGGCAATGAGCAGGATCGTGGCAGGACGGCGCGCCAGCCAGCCGGTTACGGTGCCGCCGAAGTTCCGTTCGACGGTTTTCAGGAGCGGCGCCAGTCCCGCCACCACCAGCGTATAGACGAGCACATAGGCGACATACCACAGGTGATTCCAGGTCGGCGTGATGATCGAGAAGCCTTCCCCAAAACCGAGATAGCGCGGATAGAAGTCGACGATGTTGCCCCGGAATTCGCCTTTGTAGCAGAGCTCGAAATAGGCCTGGGGCACGACCACCACCAGCATGCCGAAGGCAAGCGGCACGAACAGGCGCGCACTCCTTTTCGGCAGCAGCGCCTTGAAGCCGCGCGCGTCGGCCGCAAAGCGCAGCGCGACGCCGGAAATGAAGAACAGGAGGGCGAGCCGCCAGGGATTGAGCAACGACATTGCAGGTTCGAGGAACGGGGAAGCATGGTCGCTCTTCACGTGCCAGCCCCACATCACGTAGAACATGCCGATGTGGTAGAAGATGAGCGCGCCGAATGCGAGGACACGCAGCCAGTCGAGATCGTGCCGGCGCGTGGATTGCGGAACAGGAATGAGGGCGGACATGAATTGTCTCCGAAAGCTGTGTTGCGGAGCGAGCCTAGTCACCGGCGCGCGGCGACGAACAGCGCCGGGTGACGGACGCCGGGCCGGCGGGACGAACGGCGCGGCGCGATTCGGCGCCCGTGACGAGTGGCGGCGTGGGCGGGACGAGCGGCGGACGCCATCAGGAGCATCGGTCGCGTCATGACCATGCCCGAAGTGTTGAGCGACGATGAGATCGAGCGCCGGATCGGCCGCCGCGTCTTCCTCATCTGTCTGACGTTCTTTCCCCTCGTCGCGGCGATCAACGCCGCGTCATGGTGGACCGACGCCGTGCGCATCGGTCTTGCGGTCGACCCGCTACAGCCATGGTTCTACGAGTTCACCAGCATCGTCGCGATCCTGGCGCTGGTTCCGCTTGTGATCCTGCTCGAAAGGCGGTTCCCGCTGGCTCCGGGGGAATTGCTGCGCACCCTCGCCATTCTGGCGGCCGGGAGCGTCGCGTTCTCCCTGCTCCACATCGCCGGTATGGTCCTGCTGCGCACCTTGCTTGCACCGCTGGTGCTCGGCGGCAACTACTGGTTTTTCGACGACCCGGTGACCGATCTGGTCTACGAGTTCCGCAAGGACCTGTTTCCCTATGCCGGCATCATCGCCATCGCGACCCTGTCGCGCGGCGTCGAGGAGAGCAGGCGCGAGGCGGCGGCCGCGCGCGCCGAAGCCCGCGAGACCGGGCGACTGACGCTGAAATCGGGCGGCCGCTCCTTCTTCATCGACGCCGGCACCACGGAATGGGCGCGCGCCGCGGGCAACTATGCCGAGATCCGCGCCGGCGGACGCACCTTGCTGCCGCGCGTGACATTGACCGCGCTGGAGCAGCAACTTCGCGAGGCAGGTGTCGACATGGTTCGGGTCCACCGCTCGCACATCGTCAACCGCTCAATGGTGACCGAAATCGTGCCGGCAGGCGACGGTGATTTCCGCGTCCGGTTGCGCGACGGCTCGGAGGTCCGGGGATCGCGCCGCTATCGCGACCAGCTCGGCGCCTGACACTCCTGTAGCATAACGAAAGCCGCCGCTCCCCTCGGCTGCGGCGGCTTCGCAGAAGAACCTGCAATCACGTCGAATGCACCGGATCGAGCGTTGCCGTTGGCGATCGCCTCCGCGCCGCTGCTTTCCATGAAATCGTCCCAGACGATGACGCCGATGGGCATGTCGGATGTTCATGGCTTTTGCTGACTGTTCCGTGACTGTGGAAAGCCGTTAGCCGGAAACGGCACGACGGCCAGCATACGGTCGGTCTGCGCAGCCGGCCGAAGACGCCTGCGCTCGCGTTAACAAAACCTTGAAACATTCTTAACGCTTGCGCGTTACCGTGGCGAAGATCGACACGAGGTCACGATGACGACGCCCGCCTGGGTCCTGAAACTTGCAGCAGCAGCAGTCATTCCCGTCATGGTCGGGATGGGCGTTGCGCTTTCCGCACCCGCCCCGCTGGCCGATGCCGAAGACATCGTCCGCGACGACAGCTACCGGCCTGGGACCGACGGTGTCGATCTCGCAGCGGTGACCGGGCCGGTCGGTCCACGTGACGGCAGGACGCCGGCCTGCGCCGATCCAAAGAGCGGTCTTGCACCCTGCATGAAGTAGCGGGCTAGATCAGCCCGCGTTTCTCCATCATCGCCTCCGGCGAAGGCATCTTGCCGCGGAACGCCGTATAGAGCTCTTCCGGGTCCTTGGAGCCGCCCGCGGAATAGATGAAGGTCCGCAGCTTGCCGGCCATCTCCGGATCGAACACGTCGCCTGTTTCCTCGAATGCCGAGAAGGCGTCGGCGTCGAGCACCTCCGACCACATGTAGGAATAATAGCCGGCGGAATAACCGTCGCCTGAGAACACATGCAGGAAATGCGGCGTGCGGTGGCGCATGACGATCTCGTCTGGCATGGCGAGCTTGCGCAGCGTTTCGACCTCGTACTTGCCGGGGTTTTCCGGCGCATCCGCCTCCGCGTGATAAGCCATGTCGACCAGCGCGCTCGCGGTGAACTCCACCGTGGCGAAGCCTGCATTGAAAGTCCTCGCCGCCAGCATCTTGTCGAGAAGTTCCTTCGGCATCGGCGCGCCGGTGCGGTAGTGCAGCGCGTGTTTTTCCAGTATTTCCGGCACCGTCAGCCAGTGTTCGTAAAGCTGCGAGGGGAGCTCCACGAAATCGCGCGAGACCGAGGTGCCCGCTACCGACGGCCAGGTGACGTCTGTCAGCATGCCGTGCAGCGCATGGCCGAACTCGTGGAACAGCGTGCGCGCATCGTCCATCGACAGCAGCGCCGGCTGACCCTTGGGCGGCTTGGCGAAGTTCATCACGTTGTAGATGATCGGCGAGGCGCCGTCGCCGAGCTTGTAGCCGCTTTCGAGCGAACTCATCCAGGCGCCGGAACGCTTGGACGGCCGATTGAAATAGTCGGCCAGGAATGTCGCGCGGTGCGAGCCGTCGGCGTTCTTCACCTCGAAGACGCGCACATCCTCGTGCCAGGCCGGAATGCCCTTCTTCTCCTCGAAGGTGAGGCCGAAAAGCCGGGTGGCGACATCGAAGCACGCATCGATGATCCGGTCGAGCTGGAGATAGGGCTTCAGTTCGGCCTCGTCGAAGGCGTATTTCTCCGCGCGCAGCTTCTCCTGCCAGTAGCGCCAGTCGGCGGCGGCGATCTTGTCGTTGCTGCCGGCGGCAAGGGCGATGCGCTCCAGCTCCGCCTTGTCGGCCGCGGCCTTCTCGCGCGCCTTCTCCCAGACCGGAACCAGCAGGTCCATCACCGCATCGGGCGTCTTCGCCATCGTGTCGTCGAGCTTCAATGCGGCGTAGCTGGCATAACCCAGCAGCTTTGCCTTCTCCGCCCGCAGCGCCAGCGTCTCCTTGACGATTGCGCCGTTGTCGGTCGCACCGCCGTTTTCCCCGCGCGACGCGAAGGCCGCAAACGCCCTTTCACGCAGGTCCCGCCTTGCCGAAAAGGTCAGGAACGGTTCGATGATCGAACGGGAGAGCGTGACCGCAAAGCGCCCCGCCTGGCTGCGCGATTCGGCGGCTTCCGCCATCGCGTCCTTGAGGAAATCCGGCAGGCCGGCCAGATCGTCGCCGTCGTTGAGGAACAGCGCCCATTCCGCCTCGTCGGCCAGAACGTTCTGACCGAACTGCGCACCGAGCGAGGCGAGTCTCTCGCCGATCGCAGCCAGCCGCTGCTTGTCTTCGGCTCCAAGCTTGGCACCGGCCTTCACGAAGCGCTTCCAGGTCTTTTCGAGTACGCGCCCGGTCTCCGCGTCGAGCCGCAGCACGTCGCGCTGCGCGTAGAGCGAATCGATGCGCGCGAACAGCGCCGCGTTCATGTAGATAGCCGAGAAATGGCGCGACATCTTCGGCGCGATCTCGCGTTCGAGCGCCTGTATCTGCGGGTTGGTATGCGCGCCGGCCCGGCACCAGAAAATCGCCGAGACCCGACCGAGCGCCTCGCCCGCGAGCTCCAGCGCCTTCAGCGTGTTATCGATGCTCGGCGGCTGTTCGTTGGTGGCGATCGCTGCAATCTCCGCCTCATGTGCGGCCAGAGCCGCCTCGAAGACCGGAGCGAACTGCTCATCGCTGATCGCGGCGAAATCGGGCAGGCCGAGCGGAGCCGTCCAATGGGTCAGCGGGTGGCGGTCGAGATCGATAGCTTCGGTGGACATGCGGAACCTCGGGAAGAATGCGCGAACGGCGCTGGAATATCGTGTCTGATTTAGGTGGCCTGTCCTGCAAGCGCAACGCCACGGTCGCCGCCTTGACGGCACGGGGCCGCGCCGATAAGACACCCAGATAATAAGGATATCTTACGAATGCCTGCAAGGTTCGATCCAGATGCGATCGGCTTCCTGATCACGGATGTCGCCCGCCTGCTGCGCGCCGAGTTCGACCGGCGCACGGCAAATACTGGCCTCGGCCTCACGCCGGGCGATGCCCGCACGCTCGTCAATGCCGCTCGGGCCGGCAAGGTCAGGCAGACCGTACTTGCCGAACGCATGGGCGTGGAGGCGATGACGCTTTCCGCCTATCTCGACCGGCTCGAGGCACGTGATCTCATTCGACGCGAGCCTGATCCCACCGACCGGCGCGCCAAGCTGGTCGAGGTCACCGGGATTGCCCAGCCGGTGCTGGAACAGATTTCCTCTATCAGCGCCGACTTGCGCGCCGACATCTCCGCCTCGCTCGCGCCGCGGCAGCTCGAAGAAATCCGTGACGGGCTCAAGACGATGCGCAAGACCCTGGTATCCATGCGGCCGGAATGCGGAAAGGGAAGTTCGAACACATGAACGTCCACCCGAGCAACCCGGTCACGCCCCCGTTGATGAGCGAACGCCGGGTCAGCCTCCTCGGTGCGCTGCTTGTTGCAATCGGCCCTCTATCGATGGCGCTGTTCACCCCGGCCATGACCGAGATCGTGCGTGCCTTCGGCACCACGGAAGCGGCGGTGAAGATGACGCTGTCGCTTTATTTCGCCGGCTTCGCGCTTGCCCAACTCGTTTGCGGTCCGCTCTCCGACGGTTTCGGGCGCAAGCCCGTGGCGATGGCCTTCATGGCCATCTATCTGGTCGCCAGCGCGCTCGCACTTTTTGCGCCGACCATCGAATTTCTGATCGCTGCCCGCTTCCTGCAGGGTGTCGGCGCCGCCGTCGGCGTTGCCATCTCCCGCGCTGTCGTGCGTGACCTCTTCACCAACGAGCGCTCGGCCCGGATCATGAACCTGATCGGCATGATCCTCGGCATCGGCCCCGCCTTCTCGCCGACGCTCGGCGGCATCACGATGGAGTTGTTTGGCTGGCATGCGATCTTCGGCTTCATGCTCGCCTTCGGCGTCACCATCATCCTGGTCGTCAAGTTCGCGATGACCGAAACGGTCGTGCGCGATCCTTCGCGGGTCAAGCCGCGCGCGCTGATGCGGTCCTACCGTTCGCTGTCGACCAGCGGCTATTTCATGTGGTCGAGCCTCGTCATGGGCGGCTCGGTCGGCGCGCTCTACACGCTCGCCACCATCCTTCCCTTCGTGCTGATGGACCGCGTCGGGCTGACGCCCACGCAGTTCGGCCT
>JAEWFU010000323.1 GCA_023388675.1 Pseudomonadota bacterium
GGCAGGCTCAGGGTCGCACCTCAGGATGAGGGAGGTGGGTTGCTCAGCCCGCTCGCGGCAGCCTTGGCATACTTCAACAGAACGACCCTCGAACCCCCGAGCTTGCCGGAGCGACGTACTACAGTCCTCATCCTGAGGTGTGAGCGGAGCGAGCCTCGAAGGACGCACTAAGGTGAAGATGCAGCTTTATTGCGGCATCGAGCTCAGATGCGATAGCAGCTCGGCGACATTGGCCGCGCCGCATTTCTTCAGAAGCCGCGCGCGATAGGCTTCGACCGTGCGCGGCGAGATGGCGAGCATGCGCGCGATCTCCTTGGAGGTGCGACCCTCGCCCAGATGCATGACGATCTGGCGTTCGCGGGTGGTGAGGTCGAGCACCGGACGGGTCTCCGACAGATCGGCGAAACTCCAGACCGCGCGCCGCAGCGGATCGTCGTCGGGCGTCAGCGAGTGGCCGCGCACCCGGCACCAGAACAGCGTACCATCCTTGCGCGCCATGATGCGCTCGTCGGAATAGCGGTTGGTCTTCTTGAGCGGCGCGACGCCGACATCGCGAATGCGCACGAACTCCTCGAAGGAGGGATAGAGGATGGCGAAGGACCTGTCCGTCAGTTCGTCACGTCCGTAGCCGAACATCTCCGCGAAGCGCGGATTGCAGGCGCGGATGACGCGGCTTTCCGTGACCACGAGCCCCACCGGCGCATGTTCGAACGCAAGCTCGCGAATGTTTTCGGCCCAATTCATGATGCGTATTTCTACCGTTCGTATTCCTACGATATTGCGGGTTACCGTCCCCGGAAACGATAATAGCCGCCGGACCGAACAGCGCCAGTCGCAGCGTTCCGTCATACTCTGGGAGGAGACCATCATGAAGAAGCTTTTTGCCGCGCTGGCCGTGGCGACCGCGTTGACGGGCACGCCGGCCCTCGCGCAGGACGACACGGTTCGCATCGCGCTGCTTCACGGCCTGTCGGGTTCGCCGCTGGAGGCCTATTCCAAGCAGACCCATGCCGGCTTCGAGCTCGGCCTCGAATACGCCACCGACGGCACGATGGAGGTGAAGGGGCGCAAGATCGAGCTGATCGTCAAGGACACGCAGTTCAAGCCCGACGTCGCCCGTGCCCTGCTGGCCGAGGCCTATGGCGACGACGATGCGCTGATCGCCGTCGGCGATACGTCTTCGGGCGTGGCGCTCGCCATGCTCCCGGTCGCGGAGGAATACGAGAAGATCCTGCTCGTCGAGCCGGCAGTGGCAGACGGCCTCACCGGGCCGGATTCCAACCGCTACGTCTTCAAGACCTCGCGCAACTCGTCGATGGACATGCAGGCGCAGGCGCTGGCCCTCAACCCGGACGAGAACCTCTACGTCGCGACGCTGGCTCAGGACTATGCCTTCGGTCGTGACGGCGTGTCGGCCTTCAAGGCGGCACTCGACGGCACCGGCGCGCACCTCGTTGCCGAGGAATATGTGCCGCAGCAGACGACGGACTTCACCGCCACGATCGAGCGGCTGACGGCGGCGCTGAAGGACCAGCCCGGCCGCAAGGTCATCATGATCTACGTCGCCGGCATAGACGCGATGACGCCGCTGGCGGGTGCCGGTCTCGACCGCTACGACATCGAGCTTTCCACCGGCGGCAACATCCTGCCGGCGCTCGTCGCCTACAAGCAGGTGCCGGGCATGGAAGGCGCGATCTATTATTACTACGAGGCGCCGGACAATCCGGTGAACGACTGGCTGGTCGAGCAGCATCAGGAACGTTACGGTTCGCCGCCCGACTTCTTCACCGCCGGCGGCATGGCGTCCGCCATGGCCATCGTCACCGCGCTCGAAAAGGCCGAGGAGTGGGACACCGAGACGTTGATCGCGACGATGGAGGGGATGACCTTCGACACGCCCAAGGGATCGATGACCTTCAGGCCCGAGGACCATCAGGCGCTGCAGGCGATGTACCACTTCAAGATCAAGGTCGAGGACGGTGTCGACTGGGCGGTGCCGGAGCTGGTCCGCGAGATCAAGGCCGACGAGATGGACATTCCTGTCGGCCGGAACAATCAGGAGTAGCGGTAAGCGCCGCGCTGCCCCTCATCCGACCCTTCGGGCCACCTTCTCCCCGTCAACGGGGAGAAGGGACAAGCGGCAACGCTGCGGCCAGTCTTCCTCTCCCCGTTTACGGGGAGAGGATGCCGGCAGGCAGGTGAGGGGCAGCGCCGACTTTCCCCGAAAAGAGTTGCTCTCGTGACCACACCCTCACTCCGCACCGAAAACCTGACGATCCGTTTCGGCGGCCACGCGGCGGTCAACGGTGTGACCTGCGCGTTCCAGCCGGGCGAGCTGACGGTGATCGTCGGGCCGAACGGGGCCGGCAAGACGACGTGGTTCAACCTCGTCTCCGGCCAGTTGAAGCCGACCGAGGGGCGCATATTCAAGGGCGGGGACGACATCACCACGCTGTCGCCTTCGGCGCGGGCGAAGGGCGGCATCGGCCGCGCGTTCCAGCTCACAAACCTGTTTCCCAAGCTCACCGTGCTGGAGAATGTGCGGCTTGCCGTGCAGGCCCACGCGGGGCAGGGTGCCCGCATCTTCACTCGCGCCGCCGGACTGACCGGCATACGCGAAAAGGCCTATGGCTTCGTCGAAGCGACCAGGCTGGCCGCCGTCGCGCATCTGCCCGCTGCGGCTCTGCCGCATGGCGACCAGCGCAAGCTCGAGGTCGCGCTTTTGATGGCGATGGAACCCGACATCTTCATGTTCGACGAGCCGACGGCGGGCATGTCGGTCGATGAGGCGCCTGCCATCCTGGAACTGGTCGCCGAACTCAAGAAGGACCGCTCCAAGACCATTCTGCTGGTGGAGCACAAGATGGACGTTGTGCGCGCGCTCGCGGACCGCATCGCGGTGCTGCACAATGGCGAACTTGTCGCCGACGGCAAGCCCGACGCGGTGATGGCGCTGCCGGTGGTACGCGAGATCTATCTTGGCGTCGGTGCGGAGGACGTGGCATGAACGCGCCGATCCTGCGCATCGAGGATGTTTGTACCGACATCGCGCAATATCACATTCTGCATGGCGTTTCGCTCGACGTGCCGGAGGGCGGCGTGCATGTGCTGCTCGGCCGCAACGGGGCCGGTAAAACCACGACGCTGCGCACGATCATGGGCCTCTGGCGGGCGCGGTCCGGCAGGATCGTCTTCCGTGGTCAGGACATCACCGCGATGCGCACGCCGGACATTGCCAGGCTTGGCGTGGCGTTCGTGCCCGAGAATATGGGCATTTTCGGCGGTCTCACGGTCGAGGAAAACATGCGGCTGGCCGCGACCGGTGGCCGGTTCGACGACGAGCGGCTGCAACGCGTCTTTACGCTGTTTCCGGCGATGGAGAAATTCTGGGACCGACAGGCTTATGCGCTTTCCGGTGGACAGAAGCAGATGCTCGCCATCTCCCGCGCCATCATCGAGAAGCGCGATCTGATCCTGATCGACGAGCCGACCAAGGGACTGGCGCCTGCCATCATCCGCGCGATGATCGACGCCTTCCGCGACATCGCACGCGAGACGACCATCCTGCTGGTCGAGCAGAATTTCCTCTTTGCCCGCGCACTCGGCGAAACAGTCGCCGTGATCGACGACGGCCGCATCGTCCACCGCGGCTCCATGGCCGAGCTCGCGGCCGACGAGGCGCTCCAGAACCGTTTCCTCAGCCTGTCGATGGAAGCGCATTGAGGATGTTGGTCATGTATGCGCTCTGTCGCGCCCCCCTCTGTCCTGCCGGACATCTCCCCCACGAGGGGGGAGATCAGCTATCATATTCGGTTTCGCTAACCGCCTATATTGCAGGACAATCGGCAAGGCAGATGGAGGCCGATCTC
>JAEWFU010000329.1 GCA_023388675.1 Pseudomonadota bacterium
CTTTGAGGGCGAGCGGCCGCGGCGCGCCGGGGGGGCGCGGCGACGCCCAGAAGCCGCATGACCGACGAGCGCTCGGCCGCGATCGCCTGGTCGGCGCGGGCGCCGAGGCCCCACAGGTCCGAGGCGGCAAAGCCAAGCGACAGCGCCCAGGCGGTGGCGATGACGCCCATGAAGGCCGGCACCGGCGCGTGGCGTTCGCCGAGGCCGAGCCGCTTGCGTCCGACCTTCAGGATCGTCAGCGCGACGACGAGCGCCAGGCCGACGAAGACCGCGACCGTGAGCAAAAGGAGGGGACGCGGAAGCAGCAGGATGTATTGCACGCTGGCGCTCCGTCAGTTGCTGCCGACAAGTTGGGTGTGGGGCACGCCCGCGCGGCGGCGCACGTCGGCGACGATCCGTGTGAGCCGCGGATTGTCCGCGACGACCCGGCGTCCGGCGGCGACGAGACTGTCGACCTGAGCGCGCGGCAGCGTCAGCCGCGTCGGGATCTCGTTCAGCCGGCGCGTGGTCTCAGCGTCGAGATCGGCGAAGGACAGGTGCTCGACGACGGCGTCGAGGTCGCGGCAGTTCCAGCCGGCGGTCGTGCCGCGGATGCGCCGCACGCGCTCGGGCGAGAGGCCGCACCGGAAGCGGACGAGCTGGTCCTTCCAGATCGACACCGCCTGGCGCAGCGAATCGATCTCGTCGCGCAGCGCCGCCGACATCGAGGTGTCGGTCGCCGCCTGGAGCAATTCGGAGATCGGCAGGTTCGCCATGTCGCGGCCCCAGCTCTTGGTCTGGCCGCGACCGGCGTCGACGACGACGAAGACGAAGTGGCGCAGCCTGACCGCCTCCTCGGCGGAGAGCGGGCCGTGGGGCGTGTCGGCCGCCGCGCGTTCGAGGACGAAGCCGGTGATGCCCAGATTGTCGGTCAGGCCGCCGTCGAGCAGACGGACATAATTGAGGTCGCGGTCGTGATAATAGGTGTCGAGCGCCCTGGCATAGGCTTGGAGGCGGATCGAATGCTCGGGTGTGGCAAGCGCCCCTGTCAGCCAGGCCGGCTGCTCGTAACGGCAGCGGGACCGCTTGGTCTGCAGCACGACCGGGCTGAAGACGACAGGGAACGCTGCAGAGGCGGCGACGGCGTCGGAGATCGGCAGCTTGTCCAGATCGCTGCAGAGTGCGGCGAAGGTGTCGTTGTCGAAGACGAAGGGGGTGCGGTTGAAAATGTCGGAGGCGTTGATCCAGACGGTCGGGGCATTCGGCCACTTGAAGCTGGAAAAATCCTTGCCGTCGAAGAGGTTGCGGTCGATCCAGCGCGCGAACGAAGCACGGTCGTTGACGCCGCCGTTGATGGCACGCAAGAGCGTGACCGGCGAATGCATGTTGGTCCGCATCGCGGATTCGGGATCCTGGTGGAGGAAGCGGCGGTCGAGGTCGCGATAGGCGTCGCGGCCCTTGTAGCCGAAGTAGGCCGCGACTACCGACCCGCCCGAGACGCCCGAAAGCATGCGGATATTGTCGACCATCGAGCGGCGATAGGGCTGTTCGTCGACGACGATGTCGTCGAGCGCGGTGAGGACACCGTAGGAAAATGCCGAGGCGCGCATGCCGCCGCCGGAGAAGGAAAGCGCGACCACGGTCGAGCCGTCGTCGCCGCTGTCGGGAATGAAGCGCGGTGTCGGCGGCGGCGCCTCGGAGGTCGCGACGTTGATCGGGCCGACGTCGCTGGTCGCGCAGCCGCTGAGCAGCGCCAGACAGGTCATGATCGCGCCGACGACGCCCGCTCTTGCCATCATAGCTTCCCCACCAAAGTCGCTCCACAAGAGGGGGCATTCCCTAAAAATTCGTTGCGCGCGGCGCGCAGTTGGCCTTTCAAAGGCGCAGAAGACAAGCCCCCGGCAGGGTTGCGGCACGGTTATCCCGAGGTTGGGGGCACGGGGCGGCGTGCTGTTCAAGGGCGGCGCGGCGCTCGAAACCCTGGCGTCGGTCGAGACCTTCGCCTTCGACAAGACCGGCACGCTGACGACCGGCAAGGCCGAGGTGACCGGCATCGTCGCCAGGATCCCTGAAGCACGTTTCCTTTCGCTGATCGCAGGGTTGGAAGCCCAGTCCGAACATCCTATCGGGGATGCCGTGCGCCGCTACGCCGGAGCCATGGACGTTTCGCCGGCCAGGGTCCGCGACGTCCGGTCGGTGCCGAGCGAGGGTATTGCGGGCACGGATGCGGCAGGGCCGCTCTGGGCCGGCAACAGGCGCATGGCCGCCCGGATGAAGGCGAATATCGACGCTCCCGACATCGCCGCTATCGTCGAGGGCGGGGAGACGGTCGTCTGGCTCGGTCGTGGATCGGAAATCCTCGGGGCCGCAAGCGTGGCGGACCGCCCGCGGGAAAGCTCCGCCGCCGGGCTCGCAGCACTCCGTGCGGCGGGTGTCGGACAGATCGTCATGATGACCGGCGATCGGCAGGCCGTCGGCCTGCGCGTCGGCGCCAGCCTCGGCTTTGCGCCGCAGGATGTTCACGGCGATCTTCTGCCCGAAGACAAGGTTCGACTCGTCGGAGGACTCGCCGCCAATCGCAAGGTGGCGTTCGTCGGCGACGGGGTCAACGATGCGGCCGCGCTCGCGCGGGCGGACGTCGGCATCGCCATGGGCGCGGCCGGCAGCGAGGTGGCGCTCCAGGCGGCTGACGTGGCGCTTCTGTCGGAAGACATGACCCGGCTGGCGGAAGCCCACCGGCTTGCTCGGCGCACCCGCCGCGTCATCCAGCAGAACCTGGCCTTCGCCATCGGCGCGATGCTTGTGCTGGTGATCTCGAGCCTGGTCTTTGCTTTGCCGTTGCCGCTTGCGGTTGTCGGGCATGAGGGCGGAACGGTGCTGGTCGTGCTGAATGGCCTGCGCCTGCTCGCCGATCCGATTCGCGCTACGAGATGACGCGCTCCGGCTGCGGATTCCCCCTACGAAGGGCAACTCGGAGCGCTATCCGATACGGGCGAAACCCGGATCACACGGTGTTCCACGACTCGTTGTCCGGGAACGATATTGCGATGCCCGCCGCCGACCTCGGCGGCGACGGGCAAGTGCGGCTTGACCATCACAGTCGAGCGGAAGATGGATCAACGCAGCGCCAGGTCTCGGCCAGACCGCCATAACCGCTCCCACACCTTCCTATCCCTTGGCAATCAGGCTTCCCCCATACCTTCGGCCGGCTTTGCTGCGCCACTCTTGCGCACCTTCTCCTCGATTTGGGCGCCGACGCCGGCATCTATATTTTTCCAGTATTCGATGGCCCGGCTCAGCACCGGCTCGCGAACGCCGCCCAGCAGACTGCCCGCAACCTGCTCCACGAGTTTCGCGCGCTGCTCGTCATCGAACACATCGCGGACGAGAATGCCTGGCTGGCCGAAATCGTCGTCATTGCTACGCAGCGTATAGGCGCTGCGCACCATCTCGCCATCGGCCTCCCAGCCATCTGCAACCGGCCCGGTTTCGTCCGCCCATTTGCGATCGTGGCTGTTCGGCGCATAGACCGGAGCGCTGCCCGAATGATGGTAGGCCATGTGCCCGTCGAACATATAGGTGTTCACCGGCACCTTGGGCTGGTTGACCGGCAACTGGTGGAAGTTGGTGCCGATGCGGTTGCGCTGCGCGTCATTGTAGGCGAAGGCCCGGCCGAGCAGCATCTTGTCGGGTGACAGGCCGATGCCCGGAACCGTATTGCCGGGCGAGAACGCCGCCTGCTCGATCTGGGCGAAGAAATTCTCCGGGTTGCGGTTGAGCGTCATCTTGCCGACCCTGATCAGCGGGTAGTCGGCATGCGGCCATGTCTTGGTCAGGTCGAACGGGTTGATGCGATAGGTCTTCGCCTCCTCGTAGGGCATGACCTGCACCGAGAGCGTCCAGCTCGGATGCTCGCCGCGCGCGATGGCGTCGAACAGGTCGCGGCGGTGGAAGTCGGCGTCGGCGCCGGCCATGGCAGCCGCTTCCTCGTTCGAGAAGAATTCCATGCCCTGATCGGTATGGAAGTGATACTTGACCCAGAATTTCTCGCCCTTGGCGTTGACCCACATATAGGTGTGCGATCCATACCCGTTCATGTGGCGCCAGGTGCGCGGCAGGCCGCGTATGCCCATCAGATAGGTGACCTGGTGCGCGCTCTCGGGATTGTTGGTCCAGAAGTCCCATTGCATGTGGTTGTCGCGCAAGCCAGAGTCGGGAAGCCGCTTCTGGCTGCGGATGAAATGCGGGAACTTCATCGGGTCGCGCACGAAGAAGATCGGCGTGTTGTTGCCGACGAGGTCGTAATTGCCTTCGCTGGTGTAGAACTTCAGCGAGAAACCGCGCACGTCGCGCCAGGTGTCTGGGCTGCCCATCTCGCCGGCGACGGTGGAGAAGCGGGCCAGCATCTCGGTCGACGCGCCCTTCTGGAACAGCGCAGCCTTCGTGTAGGCCGACATATCCTCGGTTGTCTCGAGCACGCCGAACGCACCGGCGCCCTTGGCGTGCGGCTGACGCTCCGGCACCTTCTCGCGGTTGAAATGCGCCATCTGCTCGAGGAAATGAACGTCGTGCAGCACGATCGGGCCGTCCGGGCCGATCGTCAACGAGTTGCGATCGCTCACCGCCGGCGCACCAGTGCTCATGGTCGAGCCCGCTGCACGCAGGTTGTTGGTGGGATTGCCTTGATCTGACATGATACCTCCTGACAGGTCTGGGAAAAGTACGGTTCTAGCGGCGCTGCGCTTGCGATCAGCACCGAGGTTGGACAGTCTCTACC
>JAEWFU010000366.1 GCA_023388675.1 Pseudomonadota bacterium
GTGGGGGCCTTACTGGGGCGTGACGTTGCCGGACTTCTGGATGATCGAGGGCGGCCAGTCCGCGACGGGCGCGCTCCTCGATCACGTCATCCGCTGGCACGGCGCGGGCGGGGAGCCCGATGCCGCCATGCACCGGCGCATCGGCGAGCGCATTGCCGTGCTAAGGGCCGAGCAGGGAGATGGCTTTGCTGGCCGGCTGCATGTCCTGCCGGATTTCCACGGCAACCGCTCGCCGCTCGCGGACCCACATGCGGTCGGCGTGATCTCCGGGCTCACCCTGGATTCTTCCTTCGACAGTCTCGCGAAGCTTTACTGGCGCACCTGCGTGGCGATTGCGCTCGGCGTCCGCCATATCCTCGATACGCTGAACGACGGCGGCTTCGTCATCGACACGCTGCACGTCACCGGCGGGCACACGCGCAACCCGATCCTGATGGAGCTCTATTCGGACGCCACCGGCTGCCGCGTCGTCGAGCCCCTTGGCGACGATGCCATGCTGACTGGTTCGGGCATGGCCGCTGCCGCTGCCGCAAGCCTCTACCCCTCGCTCGCACAGGCCTGCGCCGGCATGCGGCAGCAAGGGCGAGAGCGCCAGCCCAACACCGCCGCGCACGCGCGCTTCGACCGCGACTATCGCGTGTTTCTCGAAATGCACCGGCAGAGAAAGGTGCTGGAACGGATGGAGTGAGGCTCAGAACGCCTTGAAGGTCAGGGTGGTCAGCGAGCGGACGATGCCCGGCACGTTGGCGACATTGTCGTTGATGAACTTGCCGATATCCACGCCTTCCTCGATGTAGATCTTCATCAGCAGGTCGTAGTCGCCGCTGGTGGAATAAAGCTCGGACGCGACCTCGCGTTCGAACAATTCGTCAGCGACCTCGTAGGTTCTGCCCGGCGAAACCTGAAGCTGCACGAAAACCGCTCTCATCGAAAATACTCCAGAATGTTGGTGCGTCCTTCGAGGCTCGCTCCGCTCGCACCTCAGGATGAGGGAAGTGGTTTGTCGAACTCACGGCGTAACGGGCTCGATGCACACCCTCCCTCATCCTGAGGTGCGAGCGGAGCGAGCCTCGAAGGACGCACCCTGTCTTTCAGCCAGACTCGTGTCTGGCCGTCAGCCTGTCAACAGCGTTCGCGTCAGCGGATGGGCAGGATCCGCCAGCCCGTCGATGACGTTGAAATGATGCCGGTCGGGTTCCTCGACCGTCAGTGTCTCGGCCCCGAGCCCGGTCCAGATATTGGCAAGCAGCGCATTCTGGCGCACGAACTCCGAGCGCTCGGCCGCGCCTACCCAGCAGGCGATCCGCGCGCCCGCCATCGGCTCCAGCAGCGCCGGGCTTTCGCCTTCCGCTTCCGCCTGATCGATCTTCAGCGTCTCGTTCATTGCCGTGACCATCATCGGCCTCAGGTCGTGCACTCCGGATATGGAGACAGTGTTGACTATGCGCGACCGCACGGCATCCGGTAGTGGCGAGTCGGCGCAGATCATCCGGCTGACGAGGTGGCCCCCGGCCGAATGCCCGGTGAGGCGGATGGGACCGCCGACCATGCCGGCCGCCGCCTCGATCGCCGAGCCGACCTCCCTGACGATGCCGCCGATGCGGATGTCCGGGCAGAGCGTGTAGGAAGGCATGGCGACGGCATGGCCGTGCGTAAGCGGGCCTGCGGCCAGATGCGACCAGAAGCTCCTGTCGAGCCGCAGCCAGAAACCGCCATGAACGAAAACGACGAGACCTTTGGCCTCGCCGTCGGGCATGAACAGGTCGAACCGGTTTCGCGGCGCATCGCCATAGGCGAGCCCCAGCCGCGCATGCCCGTCCGCTAGAAGCCGGTCGCGGAATTCTTTCGCCGGCTCCACCCATGCCTGGGGCCAGCGGTCGCCCTGCGGAATGTTGGCGCCGTTGGCGTAGGCGTCGTCCCAATCGTCGATGCGGTGATAGATCATATTCCCTCGGCCTCCCTGCTCTTCTCCTTCGCCCGGCGGCTCCATCCTGTCCAGAGCGCAGAATATTTCAACCTTGAAATTTTAGGCTTGAAGCAAGCCGGGATCGGTGTCATCCTTTCTGAAAATACAAGAACGGGGAACGTGACGGATGAAGGTTGCAGTGCTCGGCGGTGGGCCCGCCGGCCTCTACTTCGCGATCTCGATGAAGCTGCGCGATGCCGCGCACGACGTCACCGTGTTCGAGCGCAACCGGGCGGACGATACGTTCGGCTGGGGGGTGGTGCTGTCCGACGAGACGCTCGACAATCTCGCCGACAACGACCCCAAGAGCGCGGCCGCGATCCGCGAGCATTTCGCTTATTGGGACGACATCGCCGTCATCCATAAGGGCGTACGGACGCTCTCGACCGGTCACGGCTTCTGCGGGATCGGCCGGATGCGGCTGCTTCTGCTCCTGCAGGAGCGTGCGCGCGAGCTCGGCGTCGATCTTCGTTTCCAGACGGAAGTGGGCGACCGCGCCCAATTGATGGCCGAGTACGATCTGGTGATCGCCGCGGATGGGCTCAATTCGAAGACGCGAACGGAGTTCGCCGAGCATTTCCGGCCGGATATCGACACGCGCAAGTGCAAGTTCGTCTGGCTCGGCACGAAGCAGAAATTCGACGACGCCTTCACCTTCATCTTCGAGAAGACAAAGCATGGCTGGGTGTGGGCGCACGCCTACCAGTTCGATCCGGATACGGCGACCTTCATCGTCGAATGCTCGCAGGCGACCTGGGAGAAGTTCGGCTTCGGCGGAATGAGCCAGCAGGAATCGATCGCCGTCTGTGAGGAGATATTCAGGGATCACCTCGGCGGCCACGCGCTGATGACCAACGCCAACCACATTCGCGGATCGGCCTGGATCAGCTTCCCGCGCGTGCTGTGCGAGCGCTGGTCGTATCGCAACCTCGCCCTGATGGGCGATGCGGCAGCGACGGCGCACTTCTCGATCGGTTCCGGCACCAAGCTTGCGCTGGAGTCGGCTATCGCCATGGCCGATTACCTGCATTCCGAGCCGACGCTCGAGGCGGCCTTCGCCAAGTACGAGGAGGCGCGCCGGTTGGAGGTGCTGCGGCTGCAATCGGCTGCGCGCAACTCGATGGAATGGTTCGAGGAGGTCGAGCGCTATCTCGACCTCGACCCGGTGCAGTTCAACTACTCGCTACTGACCCGCTCGCAGCGTATCAGCCACGAGAACCTGCGGCTGCGCGATGCCGAGTGGCTCGGCAGCGCGGAAGCGTGGTTCCAGCGGCAGGCGGGTGCTGCGGCCAACGAGAACCGCGCGCCGATGTTCGCGCCGTTCAGGCTGCGGGGCATGGAACTGCAGAACCGCATCGTCGTCTCGCCGATGGCGCAGTAC
>JAEWFU010000377.1 GCA_023388675.1 Pseudomonadota bacterium
CGTTCGTCACGACCTGCTCCGTTTATCATGTTCGGATAGTGCAATCGATTGCCCGAATTGTCCATTGTTGGGAGGTCCGGCGGTCGGGCAGTATACAGGCTGCAAGCGGAGCCAGCCGGGGAGGAAAGCCAGCATGCGCACGCAGGTCGCCATCATCGGCTCCGGCCCGGCCGGGCTGCTGCTCGGCCAGCTTCTGACAAATGCAGGCGTGGATAATGTGATTCTGGAGCGGGTGAGCCAGGACTACGTTCTCGGCCGCATTCGGGCCGGCGTGCTGGAAGAAGGCATGGCCGGCCTGCTCGACGAGGCGGGCGCGGGTGAGCGGATGCGCCGCGAAGGCCTGCCGCATGACGGTTTCGATCTCACATTTTCCGGGAAGCATCACCGGATCGACCTGCACGGACTGACCGGCAAGCACGTCATCGTCTACGGCCAGACCGAGGTGACGCGCGACCTGATGGACAAGCGTGCCGCCACCGGAGGCATCAGCATCTACGAGGCGGCCAACGTGCAGCCTCACGATTTCGATGGCGAACGGCCCTATGTCACGTACAGCAAGGATGGCGTCGAGCATCGGCTCGACTGCGATTTCATCGCGGGCTGCGACGGCTATCACGGTCCTTCGCGCAAAGCTGTCGAAGGCAAGGGGCTGGAGACGTTCGAGCGTGTCTATCCGTTCGGCTGGCTGGGCATCGTTGCCGATGTGCCGCCCGTCAGCCACGAACTCATCTATTCCAACCATCCGCGCGGTTTCGCGCTGTGTTCGATGCGGTCATCCACCCGCAGCCGCTATTATGTCCAGTGCGCGCTCGACGACAGGGTCGAAGCCTGGTCCGACGATCGCTTCTGGGGCGAGATTCGTGCGCGGCTGCCGGCGGAAACAGCCGAAGCGATGACGACCGGCCCGTCGATCGAGAAATCCATCGCGCCGCTGCGCTCCTTCGTGGCCGAACCGCTGCGTTTCGGCCGCTTGTTCCTGGTCGGCGATGCCGGACATATCGTGCCGCCGACGGGAGCCAAGGGGCTCAACCTCGCCGCAAGCGATGTGCGCTACCTGTTCGACGCATTGCGGGAGTATTATGCGGAGCAGTCCGCCGCCGGGATCGACGGGTATTCGACCCGCGCTCTGGCGCGGGTCTGGAAGGCCGAGCGCTTTTCGTGGTGGATGACCAACACGCTCCATCGCTTTCCGGATATGGGGGCCTTCGGTCAGCGTATACAGGAAGCGGAACTGGAATATCTGACCGGCTCCCGCGCGGCTTCGACGTCGCTGGCGGAGAATTATGTCGGCCTGCCTTACTGAGGACGAAGCGGATGAACGAGAAATCGAAACGGCATGAACAGGGCATGGCGACGCGCCGTGCGGTGCTGGGGGACGCCCATGTCGACCGCGCCGAGGCGGCAAAGACTGATTTCGACGCGCCGTTCCAGGAACTCATCACCGAGGCCGCGTGGGGGCATGTGTGGTCGCGCGATACGATCACACGGCGCGAGCGCTCGATGATGACGCTGGCGCTGCTGGCCGGGCTCGGCAATTTCGAGGAACTGGCGCTGCACACGCGCGCCACGGCCAACACTGGCGCCACGCGTGACGACATCCTGGAAGTGATGCTGCACGTCGCGATCTATGCCGGCGTGCCGCGCGCCAATCACGCGATCAAGGTCGTCAAACACGTGCTGGACGAGATGGACAAGGAGAAAGGGACATGAGCGAGGGCATGCTCTCGAACCGCAAGCCGGAAACAGGCGCATTCTTCCAGCGCGACCGCGAGTGGCATCCGCAAGCCTATACGCCCTGGTACAAGACCTCCGTGCTGCGTTCGCCGCAGAAGGCGCTGCTGTCGCTCGACAACACGCTGTCGGAGATCACCGGTCCGGTCTTCGGCCACAACATTCTCGGCGCGCTCGATAACGACCTGATCCACAATTTCGCGAAGCCCGGCGAAAGCGCCATCGGTCCGCGCATCATCGTCTATGGCCGGGTTCTCGACGAGCGCGGCAAGGGCGTGCCCGGCGCGCTGCTGGAGTTCTGGCAGGCCAATGCCGGCGGGCGCTACCGCCACAAGAAGGAGGGCTACATCGCGCCTCTCGATCCGAATTTCGGCGGCTGCGGACGCACCATCACCGACGAGGACGGCGGCTATGTCCTGCGCACCGTGCAGCCGGGGCCGTATCCTTGGCCGAACGGTCCCAACGACTGGCGTCCGGCGCATATCCATTTCTCGATCTTCGGCCATGGCTTCGCGCAGCGGCTCATCACCCAGATGTATTTCGAGGGCGATCCGCTGATACCGCTGTGCCCGATCGTCAAGACGATCAACGATCCGGCTGCGATCTCCGATCTGACGGCAGCACTCGACATGGGCGCGACAACGCCGATGGACAGCCGCGCCTACAAGTTCGACATCGTCTTGCGCGGCCGGCGCTCGACGCTGTTCGAAAACCGCCTGGAGGGGAACTGATCATGGTTCAGCCGCTCAATCGCCTCAAGGAAAGCGCGT
This sequence comes from Pseudomonadota bacterium, assembly GCA_023388675.1. Lineage (GTDB taxonomy): Bacteria > Pseudomonadota > Alphaproteobacteria > Rhizobiales > Rhizobiaceae > Aerobium. Next base: position 2,502 of record JAEWFU010000377.1, read on the forward strand.
CGCAGACCGCCGGCCCCTACGTCCATATCGGGCTGACGCCGAACTTTTCCGAAATCGGCGGCGTCTATCCGGTCGATCTCGGCACCTCGATGGTCAACGACAAGACCCGCGGAAAACGCATCGTCATCACCGGGCGCGTGCTCGACGGCACCGGAACCCCGCTGAGGGATGCGCTCGTCGAGATCTGGCAGGCCGACGCCGACGGGCTCTACAATTCGCCGTCGGAGATGCGCGGCACGGCGGACCCGAACTTCACCGGCTGGGGGCGCTGCGCAACGGACATGACCTCCGGCGAATTCCGGTTCGAGACGGTCAAGCCGGGCCGGGTGCCGTTCAACGACGGCCGCCTGATGGCGCCGCACGTCATCTTCTGGATTGTCGCGCGGGGCATCAATATCGGCCTGCAGACGCGCATGTATTTCGGTGACGAGGAGGCGGCGAACGCCGAGGATCCGGTGCTCGCGCGCATCGAGCATCGCGTTCGTGTGCCGACGCTGGTCGCCGAGCCTGTCGAAGGCGGCTACCGTTTCGACATCCATCTGCAGGGCGAGAAGGAAACCGTCTTCTTCGACATCTGATCGCCTGGAGCGTCGGTGGTTGACACCGGCCGGCGTGACGTGCGTCCTTCGAGGCTCGCTGCGCTCGCACCTCAGGATGAGGGAAGTGGGTTGATCGCACCCGCTCAAGCTGGGCTCGATGGATGGCACTGAAGCGATCCTCGAACCCACGAGTTTGCAAAAGCAACGCACGACGATCCTCATCCTGAGGTGCGAGCGCAGCGAGCCTCGAAGGACGCACCAACAGTCCAGTTCGTGTCATATCTGCTGGGATGAATCCGTGACCGTTTCGCCTTTCGACCATCCATTCCTTTCGGGGCTGCTCGGTGACGAGGAGGTCGGCTCGTGCTTTTCCGCGCAAGCGGACATTGCCGCGATGCTGGCCTTCGAGACGGCACTTGCTGCAGCCGAGGCCGTGGAGGGGCTGATAGACAGCGACGCGGCGGCGGCAATCGCTGCGGCGCTCGACAAATTCGAACCCGATATGGACGGGCTGCGGGCGGGGACGGCGCGCGACGGCGTGGTGGTGCCGGAACTGGTGCGTCAGCTTCGCGAGGCAGTGGGTGAGCCCCATGCCAGCCGGGTTCACTTCGGTGCGACAAGCCAGGACGTTATCGACACCAGCCTGGCAATGCGGCTTGCGCGCGCGATGGACATCTTCGATACGCGGCTGGCAGCGGTGATCGACCAGCTTGCCGGGCTCGAGGCGCGTGATGGCGCCATCGAGACGATGGCGCATACGCGGATGCAGGCGGCGATCCCCGTTCCTGCCTCGCGCAAGATGGCAAGCTGGCGCGAACCGCTGGAGCGGCATCGCGAAAGGCTCGGGGCTGTTCGCGACGATGTCTGCGTCCTTCATTTCGGCGGTGCGGCCGGGACGCTGGAAAAGCTCGGCGATGCAGCGCCGGCAGTCGCGCGCCGGCTGGCTGAGAAACTCGGCCTGTGGGCCTTGCCCCGCGCGCGGCATAGCGAGCGCGACGGGATCGTTGCCTTCGCGTCGTGGCTTTCGATGGTGACCGGCAGCCTCGGCAAGATTGGCCAGGATATCGCGCTGATGACCCAGACCGAGGTGGGCAAGGTGAAGCTGTCCTCGGGTGGCGGATCATCTGCGATGCCGCACAAGGTCAATCCCGTCGGCGCGGAGACGCTGGTTGCGCTTGCCCGTTTCAACGCCACCCTCGTCGCCGCCATGCACCACGCCATGGTGCACGAAAACGAGCGCTCGGGTGCGGCCTGGACGCTGGAATGGCTGACCTTGCCGCAGATGGTGGTTGCGACCGCTGCGGCCCTGCGCACGGCCGAGGCACTGGTTGCATCAGCGAGCTTCCAGCCAGCCCGCGCCTGAAACTGCTGCCGTCGCCACGAGATTACGCTGCGTCATCGGCTTTCAGCGACGCAATCGGCCCGCGAAAGTTCTAATTTAAGTCAAGCTTAACCAAAACGCTCGCTAGTGGAGCGCGGACGGGCAACATCGGTCTGCAGCCGGCTTCACTTTCGTTTCGGCCGCCGCGACCCTGGGCATGCGCGTTTCCCCGTCACCTGACGGGGTAGGGCGACTGGGGTCCATGCGGGCCCCGAGATTGGGGGATTCTGCCATGAAAATTGGTAGCAAGATTTATGCGATCGTCGGCCTGATGGGCGTCGTCGCGGTGGCGATCGGCGGCATGGCCGTCTACACGCTCAACGAATACAATGCGCGCCTGGCGGCGCTGGAAAACGTTTCGGAGCGCGCCTATCTCGGCGAGCGCCTGAACCGCTATGTCACCGCAGTGGTGATGGACGCGCGTGGTATCTACGCTTCGAAGACGACGGAACAGGCCGAGCAGTTCGGCAAGGGCATCCACCGGTCGCTGGATCAGATGGACGCGTTGCTGGCGCAGTGGCGACCGCTGGTCGACGCCGAAGGGCTTGCCGATTTCAATGCCGTCGTCTCGCGATCCGCCGAGTTCCGCGCCTTCCGCGCCGAAACCGCGCGGCTGGGCACCGAGGTCGACCCGGCCCAGGCCAACATTCAGGGCAATAACGAGCAGAACCGCGCCAACCGCAAGGCATTCCAGGCGGAAATCGATGCGGTCGTCAATCGCGACCAGCAGCTTCTCGCAGACATGAAGGTCGACCTGGCTTCGTTCCAGACGCGCATGGCGATCCTGATCGGCTCCGTGGTGCTCGTCGGTCTTGCAGCGGGCGCGGGTGCTGCCGCCTATATCGGTACGGCCCAGCTCAGCCGCCCGATCCGTGGCCTGACAGGAACCATGAAGACGCTCGCCGAAGGCGATCTCGATACGGACATCCCGTTTGCCGGCCGCAAGGACGAGATCGGCGAGATGGCCAAGGCCGTCGAGGTGTTCAAGCAGAATGCGCTCAAGGTGCGCGAGCTGAACGCACAGGAAGCAGCCCTTCAGGCGAAGAGCGCGGACCTGCAGACCAGCATCGCAGAAGTGGTCGCCAGCGCGGTGCGTGGCAATTTCGATCGCCGCATCACCAAGGATTATCAGGACGCGGACCTCAACCGTTTCGCGGCCAGCGTCAACGAGCTGGTGACCAGCGTCGACACCGGCATCGCCGAGGTTCGCCGCGTGGTGGCCAGCCTTGCCGATGGCGACCTGACCCAGAGCATGGAAGGGACCTTCCACGGCGCGTTCGAGGAGTTGCAGCACAACGTCAACACGACGATGCAGACGCTGCGCGGCGCCCTGCGCGACGTGCGCATCACCTCGGACACGATCGGCTCGAACACGGTCGAGCTGCGCTCGGCGGCCGACGACCTGTCGCGGCGCACCGAACAGCAGGCGGCCTCGCTGGAGGAAACGTCCGCCGCGCTGGACGAGATCACAGCGACGGTGCGCGAGTCGACAGACCGGGCGCAGGAGGCGAGCCGCATGGTCGACGAGGCTCGCCGCTCGACCGAGCAGTCCACGAAGGTGGTGGCCGAGGCGGTCAGCGCCATGAGCCGCATCGAGCAGGCATCGGGCGAGATCGGCCAGATCATCAGCCTGATCGACGAGATCGCCTTCCAGACCAACCTTCTGGCGCTTAACGCCGGTGTCGAGGCAGCGCGCGCCGGCGAGGCGGGCAGGGGCTTCGCGGTGGTCGCGCAGGAGGTGCGTGAACTCGCGCAGCGTTCGGCGACCGCCGCCAAGGACATCAAGGACCTGATCACCAAGTCCGGCGAGGAGGTCTCGACCGGCGTCCGGCTCGTCACGGCGACGGGCGAGGCGCTCGACACGATCCAGGCACATGTCGTGCAGATCAACGAACACGTCCATTCGATCGCGCGTGCTGCCGGGGAGCAGTCGACGGGGCTTTCCGAGATCAACACGGCCATGAACCAGATGGATCAGGTCACGCAGCGCAACGCGGCGATGGTGGAAGAGACGACGGCGGCGACGCATCGTCTTTCGAGCGAGTCGGCCAACCTCACCCAGCTCATTTCCCACTTCAAGGTCGAGGGTGGGGCCAGCGTGCGAGAGGCGGACGACTACAGCGCCTCCGTCCCGTCGCCCGCCCGCGCGCTCGGCCAGCGGGTTGCCGGCGCCTTCGGCGGCGTGGTGGCTGCGGAATAACCTTACGCTAATAGAGAAAAATCGGGGCGGCTCTCGAGCCGCCCTTTTTCTTTGATGTCGACTCTGTTGGCGCTGCCCCTCACCTGCCTGCCGGCATCCTCTCCCCGTGAACGGGGAGAGGACCGCCTTCATCACTGCTTTCGCTAATCACCAACGTTGAAGAACAGGCGCGGGCCGAGCGGCAGGCGCTCCTCTCCCCGTCATTACGGGGAGAGGATGCCGGCAGGCAGGTGAGGGGCGGCGCCGAGATTGCCGAAGGGCGCGCCTACATCGCGTTCATCGTCAGCAGTACGTAGCTGGCCACCTGGTCGCCGTCCTGGTTGTAGACGCTGACGTCCCAGCGCACCTCGCCGTAGTCGTCGTTTCGCCGCGTTTTCTCCTTGACGACGAGATTAGCTGTGATGCGGTCGCCGGGCGAGACCGGCTTCAGGAAGCGCAGATTGTCGAGGCCGTAATTCGCGAGCACCGGCCCCGGTGCCGGATCGACGAACAGGCCGGCGGCAAAGGACAGGATCAGGTATCCGTGGGCGACCCGGCCGGGGAAGAACGGGTTCGCCTTCGCCGCTTCCTCGTCCATATGGGCGTAGAAGGTGTCGCCAGTGAAGCGCGCGAAATGCTCGATGTCGTCGAGCGTCACGTCCCGCCAAGCTGTCCCCACGGCCTGGCCGATCTCCAGCTCCGGGAAGGGTATCCGGAATGGGTGCTCGTCCGTGATTGTCTTCGCACCGTGAACCCAGCGCTTCGTGATGCCGGTCATCAGGTCGGGGCTCGCCTGTATCGCCGTGCGCTGCATGTAGTGCATGACGCCGCGAATGCCGCCCATCTCCTCACCGCCGCCGGCGCGGCCGGGACCGCCATGCACCATGTAGGGCAGGGGGGAACCGTGGCCGGTCGCCTCCTTGCCGGTGTCGCGGTTGGCGAAGTAAAGCCGGCCGTGGAAGGCGCCGGCGGTTTCCACGACCTGCCTTGCCATTGCCGGGTCGCAGGTGAAGACGGAGGCGACCAGCGAGCCGCCGCCGCGGTTCGCCAGCGCTGCCGCATGCGCGATGTCGCGATAGCCCATGACGGTCGAGACCGGCCCGAACGCCTCGACGGCGTGGACATTCTCCGCGCCGTCCGGATCGTCGCTGGTAAACAGAAGCGGCGAGACGAAGGCGCCGCGCTCAGCATCCGCGCCGGTTACGTCTACCTTGCCGGGATCGCCGTAAACCAACCGCGCCTCACGTGCGATGATGCCCGCCTTCTCGCGCACGTCGGCGCGCTGGGCTAGGCTTGCCAGCGCACCCATGCGTGTCGCCTCGTCGCGCGGGTTGCCGATCACGGTTTTTGCGAGCCTGTCGGCGACCGCCTCGATGACTGCGTCGCGGTGCGCGTCCGGTACGATAAGCCGGCGCATCGCCGTGCATTTCTGGCCGGCCTTCGCCGTCATCTCGCGATGCACTTCCCTGACGAAAGCGTCGAACTCCGGCGTGCCGGGGGCGGCATCGGGCCCGAGGATGGAAGCATTCAGCGAATCCTGCTCGGCGATGAAACGCACCGAGTTCCGGATCAGGTTCGCGTTGGCGCGCAGCATGCCGGCGGTCGCCGCCGAGCCGGTGAAGGAAACGACGTCCTGGCAGCCGAGCCGGTCGAGCAGGTCGCCGGTCGGGCCGGCGATGAGTTGCACGGCACCGTCCGGCAGCAGGCCGGATTCGATCATCATGCGGAAGGCGGCCTCGGTGAGCCAGGCCGTGGCCGAGGCCGGCTTGACGATGGCCGGTACGCCCGCAAGCAGGGTCGGCGCCAGCTTCTCCAGCATGCCCCAGACCGGGAAGTTGAACGCGTTGATATGGATGGCGACGCCGTGCAGCGAGGTCGCGACATGCTGGCCGAGGAAGTTGCCGCCGCGCGAAAGCTGCTCGAGCGCGCCCTCCACATAGACGGTGTCGTCCGGGAACTCCCGGCGGCCCTTGGACGAATAGGCGAACAGCGTGCCGATGCCGCCGTCGATGTCGATCATCGAGTCGGCTTTCGTCGCGCCGGTGTCATAGGAAAGTTCGTAGAGGGGGTCGCGGCGTTCGGTCAGATATTGCGCCAGCGCCTTCAGCATCGCCGCGCGCTGGTGGAAGGTCATGGCGCGCAGGGCAGGGCCGCCAGTCCTGCGGGCATGCTCGGCCATGCCGGCATAGTCGAGCCCGCCGCCGCCGATCTCGGCAATCGCCTCGCCGGTCACCGCGCTCTTCAACGTGCTGATGTTGCCTGACGGGGCGATCCAGCGGCCGGCCGCATAGCTGTGGAGGGGGAGGATGGTCATGGATTAATCTCCGGGGCAGCGAGACGTGCCGTTGTCCTTTGCGGTCGGTGTTCTGTCGCGCCCCCCTCTGTCCTGCCGGACATCTCCCCCACGAGAGGGGAGATCGGCAGCTTCGCCGCCGGCACTCCTTCTACCACGCTACCGATTGGCGAAAGCAAAGCGGCCGACTGATCTCCCCCCTTGCGGGGGAGATGTCCGCCCTTCGACAAAGGCTCAGGAGGACAGAGGGGGGCAACGTAGGGCAACTCCATCTTCGATGATCCTCCTACCCGACCCGCGCCGGCAGGTGCGAAAAGCCTCTGAACCGCACCCGGCCGGTGCGCTGCGGCGCGCCTGCCAACCGGTAGTCCGGGAACCGCTTCAGGAAATGCGAGATCGCGATGCGGCCTTCCATGCGGGCCAACGAGAAGCCGGCGCACAGGTGCGGTCCCTGCGCGAAGGCCAGGTGCCGGTTCGGCTTGCGGGCAAGGTCGAGCCGGTCGGGCTCGTCATACTGGCGCGGATCGCGGTTGGCTGCGCCGATGCACAGGTGGATGCGGGTGCCCGCGGCGATCTCCTCGCCGTGGAATTCCACCGGTTCGGTCGTCATCCGGTTGCCGAGCTGGTTGGGTGACTGGAAGCGCAGGAACTCGTCCACCGCCGTGTCGATCAGGCCGGGATCGGCTTTCAGCCGGCGCTTTTCCTCAGGCCATTCGAGCAACTCGTTGAGCGCATTGCCGATCAGGTTGGTCGTGGTCTCGTGGCCGGCATTGAGGATGAA
>JAEWFU010000443.1 GCA_023388675.1 Pseudomonadota bacterium
TTCTTCAGGTCCGCCACGCCGGAAAAGATCGCGGATATCTGCTCGAAAGCCAGCCCCGTCTCTCCGGCCAGCAGACGCGCGACCGTCGTCTTGCCGGTGCCGGGCGGTCCCCAGAAGATCATCGATCCGAGCGAGCCCGAGCGGATCATGCGCGTCAGCGCGCCGTCGGGCCCGGTGAGGTGCTCCTGCCCGACAACCAGCGCGAGCGTGGTCGGCCGCAACCGGTCGGCCAGCGGACGACCCGGCTGATCGGCGGTTTCAGGCTCATTGGGGGAGAACAGATCAGCCACGGGATGGGCCCGAAAGGTAGGTCGGCCACGTCAGTGCCCTACGTTGCCCCCCTCTGGCCTGCCGGCCATCTCCCCCACGAGGGGGGAGATCAGCCTTCATTTCGGCCGGCACCTTTCCTGCGACGAATGGCGAAAGCTGTCGCGACAGCCGATCTCCCCCCGTGTGGGGGAGATGGCCGGAAGGCCAGAGGGGGGCAACATAAGGACCCGGCATAGCCGACCTACCCTAATACCGCAGGATTTGGTTGGTGACGCGGCCGTCGCGCTCGACCGTGAAACGCCACCAGCGCGAATTGCTCGTCGCCACTTCGCGCAGCTTCTCCGGCGTGTCGATCTCTTCGCCGTTGACCTCGCGCACGATGTCGCGCGGGCGGAAGCCGAAGCTGGCGGCGGGCGAGTTGCGATCCACCTCGACGATGGCCACGCCCTTGCCACGCGCCTGGCCGCGGATGCCGAGCCGCTGCACGAGACGCGGCGACAGTTCGGCCACCTTCGCGCCGGCAAACGGGCTGCGCCCGTCGATGATGATCTCCGCCGTCGATTGGCCCTCAGGGGCGCGGATCAACTCGATCTCGACGTCGCGTTCACTGCCCTGGCTGAGAACGTCGAGCTCCGCCACGCTGCCGATCGCCTGTGTCGCGAGCCTGTAGCCGAGTGCGTCGGGATGCTCGATGGACGTCCCGTTCAGCGCCAGAACCACGTCGCCCGGCCTGAGACCGGCCTTTTCGGCCGGTCCGTCCGGCGCCACCGATTTGACCAGAGCCCCGGTGGGCCGCGCCATGCCGAGGGCCTCCGCCATCTGGGCAGTGACGTTCTCGAAGGTGGCGCCGACGAACGGCCGCTCGAAATAATCGAGGCCGTTCTTTGCGGCATCCACGACCGCGCGGACTATGTTGGACGGGATCGCGAAACCGATGCCGATCGAGCCACCCGTCTGGCTGTAGATGGCGGTGTTGATGCCGATCACCTCGCCGCTCATGTTGACCAGCGCCCCGCCGGAATTGCCGGGGTTGATCGCGGCGTCGGTCTGGATGAAGAAGCCGAAATCGTTGACGCCGATATGGGTGCGCGCGAGCGCCGAGACGATGCCGCTCGTCGTCGTCTGGCCGACGCCGAAAGGGTTGCCTATGGCCAAGACGAGATCGCCGACCTCAAGCGCATCGGAATCGCCCAGCGGCGCGATCGGGAAAGGCTCGGGCGCATCGATCTTGAGGATCGCGAGATCCAGCGATTCATCCTTGAGCAGGATGCTGCTGGTGAATTCGCGGCCGTCGGACATCGCAACGCGCACCTCGTCGGCATTGCTGATGACGTGGTTGTTGGTCACGACATAGCCGGACGGATCGACCAGCACCCCGGACCCCAGGGAGGACTGGACGCGCGGCGGCATCTGCTGACGGCCGAAGAACTGCTCGAAGAAGGGATCTCCGGCGAATGGCGAGCGCACCGACACCTGCTGGGAGGCATAGACGTTGACGACCGCCGGCGCAGTTGCCTTGACGAGTGGCGCGAAGGAAAGCTGCATCTCCTGCTGGCCGAACGGCACCCGGCGGGCCGGTTCCTGCGTTTCGCCGCCGCGCAAAAGGTCGCTCAACGCATCCGCCAGCCCCTTCCCGCCGGCATCCTGCGCCAAGGCGGGGACACTCAAGACGCAGATGATGATTGCGGCGAACACGGTGGACAGCGGTGAAGCTCGGTGCATGACGACTCCCTTCAATGGCAGACGCGCACATTGTGCGAATGATTGTGCAAATTGGAAGGCCGGGCCGCGCGTTGCGTCAACCAGCCGACGCGATCAACTCTGCTATTTCCGTGTAGCCGCGACGTCTCGCATGCTCCAGAGCCGAAACGCCATCATTGTCAGGAATGTCGCGCGCGCCGGCGCGGACGAGATCGCCGACGATTTCCTGGTAGACAGGACCGCCGTCGCCGAGGACCACCGCCTCCATAAGCGCGGTCCAGCCGAGGCGGTTTACGTGGTCTACGTCGATCTCTGTAGCCAGCAGGATGCGCACGGTTTCCGGGTGTCCGTGATGGGCCGCCGGGATCAGCGCGATGCCGCCATAGCGGTTGGTGCTCGCGAGATCAGCGCGGCCCGTGGCGAGGATCGCGCGCAGGATCTCGTTGCGCCCCTCCGCGCCGGCATAGAGGAAGGGCGTATCGCGGATGTTGTCGCGGGCATTGACGTCGGCGCCGGCAGCAATCAGCGCCAGCGCGATGTCGATATGGTTCAAGCGCGTGGCGATCAGCAGCGGCGTGCGGCGGGCGGGATCGCGCTGTTCGAGTTCCGCATCCGCGGCCAGCAGCGCGTGTACACCTGCCAGATCGCCCTGTTCCACTGCCTGCAGCATGGGACTGTCTCCTCCAGCGAACGATCGACCAAGAATGGCGCTCAGAAAGACGACCGCAACAGCCATCACGCGCCAGCCATTGTGGCAAGACATCACGTCAAAACTCCCGCAAACGAAAAAGGGGGCGCGAGGCCCCCTTCC
>JAEWFU010000469.1 GCA_023388675.1 Pseudomonadota bacterium
GACCAGCAGAAGGCGCTCGTCGTCAGCCGCGACCTCATCACCCGCTTCGGCGACGGCATCGACGGCGTCTACGCCAACGACGACACCATGGCGCGCGGCTTCATCGACGCCTGGAAGGAAGCCAAGCCCGGTGAGCCGACGCCGCCGATCGTCGGCATCAACGGCCAGAAGGACGCCTTCGAGTCGATCAGGTCCGGCGAGATGCATTCGACGATCGTCCAGTCGCCGGTGGAAGACGGCAAGCTGGCGATCGAGACTATGGCCGAGATCCTCGACGGCAAGGAAGTCGGCGCCCGTCTGCCGATCCCGCTCACGGTCGTGACGAAGGCGAATGTCGACAGCGTCGAACCGGCGTTCTGATACACGCAAAACTCGCCCGACATGCAGAGGGCCCGCCTGGTGCGGGCCCTTTCTTTATCTGCCGTAAGCTCGGGGGACGAGGCGCTACCGTTGCCGCCAGGCTTGCGAGCGCTTCAGCAGCAGCCGCGATACGAGCCCGTGCAGCAGGCGCGCGGCGACGTTGGTGTAGAAGATCATCATGCCCATGGCAGCCGCAGGCGCGATGTCGCCGGCATCGTCCATGTTGAGCACGGCCACAGAGGCAAGCTGCGTCTGCGTCGAATAGAGGAACACCACTGCCGAGACCGTCGTCATCGCATTGACGAAGAGGTAGATCGAGATGTCGAGGATGGCGGGCAGGGAAACCGGCACCGTGACCCGGAAGAACAGCCGATGGAACGGCTGCTTCAGCGACGCGGCCACCGGCTCGAACTCGCGATCCATCTGGTTGAGCGCGGTCAGCGCCGTGAGGTGCGAGACGGTGTAGAAGTGGGTGACGGTGGAGACCACCAGGATCGCCATCGTGCCGTAGATCGGGTTGAGCGGGTTGGCCGGGTCGTTGAAGAAGAAGATGTAGGAGAGGCCGAGGACCATGCCCGGCACGGCCATCGGCAGCATGGCAAGGAACTGGAAGAGCGTGCGGCCGGCCGCGAAGCCGTCGGTCTTTTCCACCATGTAGGCGCCGACGAAGACGATGATCGTGCCGAAGACGGCGGTGAGCAGAGCCATCACGATCGAGTTGTAGTAGGCGCCCCAGCCGCCGCCATCCATCAGGTCGAAGCGGAAGTTGTTGAGGCTGGGCGTCAGGTCGTAGGGCCAGAATTTCACGGTCGCGGCGAACTGGCAGACGCCGATCATCATCAGGATGAAAAGGGCGACGGCGGAGCAATAGACGAAGCACGCCGTATCGAAGCCGCGGTCGGGCTTCGGCTGGTAGGGCACCGAACGCGCCGACAGCAGCGCCACCTGGCGCTTGCGGATGGCGCTGTCGACGAAGAAGGCTGCCACGGCAGGAACCAGCAGCAATACCGCCACCACCGCGCCCATCTCGAAATTCTGCTGGCCGATGACCTGCTTGTAGATGTCGACGGCGAGCACGTTGTACTGGCCGCCGATCACCTTCGGCAGGCCGAAATCGGTGATGACGAGCGTGAACACCACGAAAGCGGCGGAGATGATGCCGTAACGCGCACCCGGCACCGTGACGGTCCAGAAGGTGCGCCATGGGCTCGACCTGAGCGATTGCGCGGCCTCGTAGTGGCGCTGGTCGGCCACCGACAGCGCGGTCGAGATGATCAGCAGGGCGTGGGGCAGGGTGAAGAAGACCGACCCGATGACGATGCCGATCGGGCCGTAGATGGAATGGCCCATCATCATGCCCTTCAGGAGGCCCTGATTGCCGAAGAGGTAGACGAGCGCGATGCCCGGCAGCAGCGACGGCACGAGGATGGGGATGGTGGTGACGAGCCTGAAGAAGCCTTTGAAAGGCATGCAGCTTCGGTTCAGGGCATAGGCCAGGCCGAAGGCGATGCTGATGACCAGCACCGTGCTGATGACACCCATCAGCACCGAATTGGTGATCGATTGCGCGAGCGCCGGGGTCGAGAAATAGGCGACGAAGTTGTCGAGGCCGAGCGAAGCCGAGGGGCGGATCACCACACGGCGGAAGGTGTTGGAATCGAGCTCGAGCCACTCGGTGCCGCGATGCAGTTCCGAGCCCACGAGATAGGCCGCATCGTCGCTCGTGCCGCGGATGCGGTACATGACCGGACTGCGGAAGCTGAAGTCCGAATAGAGCGCGGTCAGTGAGAGGCGGCCGTCCGAGCCGGTGTTCAACTGGTCGGGCGTGATGACGCCCCCGACTTCCTCATTGAGCGCGGCGACGGTCTTCGGCTCGTTCCAGTTCGTGGCGCTTTCGTCACTGCGCTGGAGTTCGAAGGCCGTGAGGTCGAACTCGTAGGTCGAGACGGATTTGGACAGCAGGACATAAAGCGGGGCGGCAAGCGCCACCAGCAGGTAGAGCGATATGACCACCATCAAGCCGCGCTTGACGAGATCGTCGCCGGAGACCCTGGCCCGCAACGGGCGCCCTTTGGGGATTTCGAGCGTCGCTGCCGTCATGTCAGGTTCCCCGGGGAAAGACGAGCACCCGGTCGCGCGGGAGCTCGACGCTCATGGTGCTGCCCTCGGCGATGTCGAGGCGGCGCACCGCGTTGATCGAGAAATCGGCGACGAGCAGGCCGTCTCCGAAGCGCGGCGAGGCGAGGCGGGTGCGCCAGAAACCGCCGAGAAACTCCATTTCGCGCACCTCGACGTCGATCAGATTTTCCGATGTGGCGACGACGTCTGGAGCGCCAGGCGAGCGGGCGCCGTCGCCGTGGGGAATGACGTCGACCGGACGGATCACAGCGGTGACCGGCGTGCCGGCGACGCAGTCGTGCGGCGCGCAGGCAAGTTCGGTTCCGGTGAGCGAAATCCGGCCGTTGGCCAGCACCTTTGCCGGAAACTGGTTGGTCTCGCCGATGAAGTCGGCAACGAAGAGGCTTGTCGGCTCGCGATAGACCTCGGTCGGCGTTCCGACCTGCTCGATGACGCCGTGGTTCATCACCACGATGCGGTCGGCCATGGCGAGAGCCTCTTCCTGATCATGGGTGACCATGATGGTGGTTACGCCCAGCTTGCGCTGCAGGTTCTTGATCTCGTGGCGCAGGTGGACGCGCACCTTGGCGTCGAGCGCCGAAAGCGGTTCGTCGAGCAGCAGCAGGCCGGGTGAGATGGCCATTGCGCGCGCCAGCGCGATGCGCTGCTGCTGGCCGCCGGAAAGCTGCGCAGGGTATTTCTTCGCCTGGCTGGCAAGGCCGACGAGGTCGAGAAGTTCGGCGACCCGCTGCGCGATTTCGGCTTTGGAACGTCGGGTGTTCTCAAGCCCGAAGGCAACGTTCCTTTCGATCGTCAGGTTGGGAAAGAGCGCGTAGGACTGGAAAACGATGCCGTAGTCGCGCTGCGACGGCGGCAGCACGGAAATATCCCTGCCGCCCTGGTGGATGATGCCGCGTGTCTGGAGGTCGAGCCCTGCGACGGCGCGCAGCAAGGTTGTCTTGCCGCATCCGGAGGGGCCGAGGAAGCAGACGAATTCGCCTTCCCCGATCGACAGCGAGATGTCCTTGAGCGCGACGAAGTCGCCGAAGGACTTCCAGACATTCTCGATCTGCAGATATGGAGGCTTCACCGGTTCGGTCCCTTCCGCGCGCAGCCGCGCGTTTACCGCCGCCCCCGTCGCGCCGGGAATGGTCTCGTGTTTCATCGCACGACCTTCTTCTCTTCATGAAAAAGGCCGGGGGAGATGATCGCTCCACCCGGCCTCGTTCTCAAGGGGCTAGCCCTTCGGTTCGGACTTCGCGTCGTAGCGCTTCTGCCACTCGGCGAGGATCGCCTTGCGGTTGTTGGCCGCCCACTCGAAATCGTTCTCGATCATCTTGGCGGGGATGTCGTCGGGCAGGTGCTCGACCGGCTTGGCGATGCCCGGATAGGCGACGACCGCGTAGCCGACATTGTACATCTCGTTGGCTTCCTTGGTGATCGACCAGTCGACCAGCTTCTGGGCCGCTTCGAGATTTGCGGTGCCGGCGATGATGGCGGTCGCTTCCGCCTCCCAGCCGGAGCCCTCCTCCGGGAAGATGATGTCGATCGGAGCGCCGGCCTTCTTGGCGTTGGCGCCGGGGAACTCGAAAGATACGCCGATCACCGTCTCGCCCGCTCCCGCCATCTTGCAGGGTTTTGACCCGGAGTGGGTATAGGCGGCGATGTTTTCGTGCAGGCCGTCCATGAACGCCCAGGCGTCTTCCTCGCCGAACATCTGGATCCAGGCCGAGACGTCGAGGAAGCCGGTGCCCGAGGAGTTCGGGTTCGGCATGACCACGTGGCCCTTATATTCCGGCTTGGTCAGGTCCTTCCACGATTTTGGCGGCGTGAGGCCGAGCTTCTCGGCCTCGATGGTGTTGTAGCAAAGCGCGGCCACGTAAGCGTCCATGCCGACCCAGCTCGGCGGCGTGGAGGAATCGACGAATTTCGGGTCGAGCTTTTCCACGCCGGCCGGCGCATAGGGCTCCAGCATGCCCTCGCTCTTGAGCAGGAGCAGCGAGGTCGCCGCCACGCCCCACACCACGTCGGCCTGCGGGTTGTCTTTCTCTGCCAGAAGCTTGGCGGTCATGACGCCGGTGGAGTCACGGACCCAGTTGACCTTGATGTCGGGATTTGCGGCTTCGAAAGTCTGCTTGTAGCGGTCGAGATCGACGGCCTCGATCGACGTGTAGACGGTCAACTCGGTCTGGGCGAATGCAGCCGAGGCGGAAAGGGCCGTCGCGAAAGCTGCGAGTGCGGCTGCGCGATATGTTGTCATGATGTTGTTCCCCATTATTTGGCACCTGAAACGGATGCGAGGGGACGCCTGCTGCTCTTTGGCACGCCGGTACCGCCGGCTTCAAAACGTCCATGGTCGGGATCGTGGGGAAAGTGCCGCGATAAGTAAAATCTATTTAATCGATGGTACTATCGTGCATGGCGATATTTGTCATCGTGTCGTCATGCAGGCGAAAGGCCGGCGTTCAGCCGGCCATGACCGCGCGCTCGACGGTGGCCAACGCACGGTCGAGATCCTCGCGTTCGATGATGAGCGGTGGTGACAGGGTGAGAACGTTGCCGGCGCTGATCTTGAAGCTCAGGCCTTCCTCCAGGCAGCGATAATAGACGCGCTCGGCCAGTTCGCGGGCAGGGGCGTAGCTGTCGGTGTCGGTCACCAGTTCGACGCCCATCATGAGACCCCGGCCGCGTACCTCCCCGAAATGCGGGCTGCGAGCCAGCGTTTCAGAAAGCCTTGCCATCGCGTAGCTGCCGAGCTCGGCCGCACGTTCGACAAGGCCTCCGTCTTCTATGATGCCGATGGTGGTGAGTGCCGCGCGCGTCGTCACCGGGTTCTTCTCGTGGGTGTAGTGTCCGATCGCGTAGTCGCCGGCGACGTCGAGGTCGCGCCGCGCGACAACCGACGCGATGGGCAGGATGCCGCCGCCCAGCGCCTTGCCGAGAACGAGAATGTCGGGCACGACGCCATCATGCTCATGCGAGAAGAATCTGCCTGTCTTGCCGAGGCCCGTCGGGATCTCGTCGAAGATGAGCAGAGTTCCGTGCCGGTCGCAGGCTTCGCGCACGGCTTTCCAGAAACCGGGCGCCGGAACGAGCGGCGTGGCGCGCATCGGCTCCGCAACGACGGCGGCGAAATCGCCCTCACGGCCAAGGACATAGGAGATCATGCTCGCGCAGGCGCGGGCGGACGCTTCGAGGCTGTCGTGGCCGTAGGCGCAGTTGCGGCTCGCCCATGGCGCGACGTGTTCGGCACCGGTGACAAGCGGACCGGCGATTTGCGACCGGAACGTCGCCTCGCCGCCGACGCTTGCGGCACCGAAGCCCGCACCGTGGAAGGCATCCCAGAACGACAGGGTCTTGAAGCGTCCGGTGGCCGCACGCGCGATCTTCAAGGCGACTTCGATCGCATCCGAGCCGCCGGTCGTGAAAAGCACTTTCGAGAGGTCGCCGGGTGCGAGCCGGCCGAGCTTCTCGGCGAGTTCCACGGCAGGCTCGCAGGCGAAGCGGCGCGGCGCGAAGCTGAGATCGTCGAGCTGCTGTTTGATCGCGGCGACCAGGCGCGGATGGGCGTAGCCGATATGGTGGACGCTGTTGCCATGGAAATCCATGTATCGCCGGCCCGCGAGGTCCTCGATCCAGATTCCTTCAGCCTTCGCGATCGTCGATACGCAGGGGCTCGACAGGCTCTGGTGCAGAAAGGCTTCGGCGTCGCGCTGTAGAAGCTCGCGCGTCGGCGCATGATCCTGGCGCGCGTTCCATTCCTGCCTTGCCGCCGCGCGGTTGGATTCGCCTTCGGTGTGGACAATGCTCATTGCCGCGTCTCCCCGCCTGGTCCGACGCCTCACCGGTCATGCTGCCGGACGCCTCAGTTGAATAGCTCGCTTATGGTTTCCTCGCCAATGGCAAAAGCCGTGCTGGCGCCGGTGCCGCTGGTGATCATCACGAGACGGATGCCATCGCCTGCGTGCTCGCGGAAATGCGCGCGCTCCGGCGCGGAGGCGTAGGTGCCGGTCCAGCGCGCCGACACGGTTGGAGTGTTTGAAAAGACCGCCCCGAATTCTCGCAGGATCAATGCGTCAACCGCTTCTGAGCCGAACGGATCGGGCGTTTGTCCATAGTGATGCGAGTCGCCGACGACGAGCGAGCCGTCGGCGCTCTGCACGGCGATCATGTGCACGCCGTTGCGGATGGCTTCGGCGCTGTCATCTTCCAGCCGCGCCCGCAGGGCTGACGCTTCGGGCAGCAGCGCGTAGCCGGGGTAGCGGATAAGGCTCAAATCGGAAACGACGGCCGAGCCGAGACGCAGGCCGTTGGGTGCAAGGCGCAGCATCTGCAGCTTGCAGCGCTGGACGTCGTGCCGGGCGATGAGTTCTGGAAAGAGCCCGGTGAGATCGTCGCCCGGGCAGATGACGACCTTGCCGGCGCGGATCGGGCCGCTGCTCGTCTCGACGACCGGCGGGCAGACGCCGCTAACGGTCGTGGCGAAGCGGAAATCCACCTTCAGCTCGCCTTCGAGATAAGCCGCGATCCTCGGGATCGCCTCGCGCGATTCGATCCGGATTTCCGCAGGGCTGAGGAGCCCGCCGCGCAGGTTTTCGAGGTTGAGGCCGTCCTGTCTGCGGCCGAGCTCATCGGGGGAGAGCAGGGTGCAGCCTGCTCCGCCCTCCGTCGCCGCGAACGCTTCGAGTAGGGCAAGCGCCTCGGGGCATTGCGCGACGGCCAGTAGCCCGGTGTGAAGGATCTCGATCCCGGCGGGCTTCGCGATTTCGAGCCAGATCCCGCGCGAACGTTGGGCAAGTTTCCGCTGGCGGCCGGGCTCTTCGCCGGACACCACGACGAGGCCGAAGTTCCTGATCGATGCGCCGTTGGCCTGCGCGTCGCGGTCGATGACGACGACGCTGAGACCGCGTCTCGCCGCTGCGAGCGCGTGGGCGAGCCCGACGATGCCCGCGCCGACGACGGCGAGATCGTATGTCATGCGGGCTCTACCAGGGCAGCGAGAAGGTCTTGACGTTGGTGAACGACTTCATCGCCTCGATCACGCCTTCCTTGTAGCCGTTGCCCGAATCCTTGATGCCGCCGAAGGGACTCATCTCGATGCGGTAGCCGGGCACTTCCCAGATGTTGACCGTGCCGACCTTGAGGCCTGCGATGTATTTCTGCATGCGGCGGTAGTCGTTGGTGCAGACGCCCGACGAGAGGCCGAAGGCGGTGGAGTTGGACAGCGCGATCAGCGCATCGTCGTCGTCGGGTGCGCGGATGATCGGGACGATGGGACCGAAAGTCTCCTCCATGACGAGTTCGGATGCGTGCGGCACGCGGTCGACGACGATCGGCGGCAGCAGCGCGCCGCGACAGCCAGGATTGTAGAGGACATCCGCACCGGCTTCCGCAGCCATGTGGACGCGGCTTTCGAACAGTGTCGCAGCCTTCTCGTGCACGACGGTGCCGAGCTGCGTTGCCGGGTCCATCGGGTCACCGAAGACGATCTTCTTCGCGCGCTCCAGCACCATGGGCACGAACCGGTCGGCCACCTTCTCCTGGACGAGGATGCGCTTGACGGCGGTGCAGCGCTGGCCGGAATTCTTGGTCGCACCCGCAACGGCAAGGTCGGCGGCATTGGCCAGATCCTCGTCGGACAGGTCGTTGAGCACGATCAGCGGATCGTTGCCGCCGAGTTCCAGCACCTGCCGCTTGTAGCCCGCCTTCGACGCGATCAGCTTGCCGACCGGCACGCCGCCGGTGAAGGTGATGAGGTCGATATCCGGATTGGTGATCATCTCGTCGCCGATGTCGGCCGGCCAGCCGGTGACGACGGAGAGCATCTGCGGCGGCAGGCCCGCCTCGTAGAGGATGTCGGCGAGCACCAGTGCTGTCATCGGCGTCAGCTCGGTCGGCTTGACGACGATGCAGTTGTTGGTGGCGATCGCCGGCGCGATCTTGTGCGACACCATGTTGAGCGGATGGTTGAACGGCGTGATGGCCGAGATCGCACCGATCAGCGGTTCGCGCGTGGTGAAGATCTTGCGTTGCTTGCCGTGAGGGGTCAGGTCGCAGGAGAAGATCTCGCCGTCGTCG
>JAEWFU010000015.1 GCA_023388675.1 Pseudomonadota bacterium
GTACCCGAAGCCCATGGCCGCAACCTCGTCAACGTCATCCTCGTCGACTTCCGCGCCATCGACACGCTTGGCGAGATCGTCGTCCTCGGCCTTGCCGCGATCGCGGCGGCCGCGGTGCTGGCGGGGCTGCGCCGGGCAAAGCTGGAGAAGGGCCAATGAACTCGATGATCCTTCGCGCGACCAGCCGACTGATCCTGCCGGCTGCGCTCGTTTTCTCGGTCTACGTCCTGCTGCGGGGTCACAACGAGCCGGGGGGCGGCTTCATCGGTGGGCTGATCGCGGCAGCGGGCATCGCGGTTCACGCGCTCCCTCGTGGGCGCATGTCGCTGACGCAGCTCCTCTTCGCGTCGCCCAAGGCATATATCGGCGCGGGGCTCGTCATCGCCCTGGCGTCCGGTGCGCCGGCCCTTTTGTTGGCGCAGCCCTACCTCACGCACCAATGGCCCTTCGAGGCCATCGCGCTCGGTACCACGCTCATCTTCGACATCGGCGTCTATCTGGTCGTCATCGGCGCGGTGCTGAGCTTTCTGTTCTACTATCTGGAGGAGTGAGATGGAGCCCGTCTTCGCTCTGGCTTTCGGTGTGATGGTGGCCGTCGCCGCCTATCTTCTGATGTCCCGCAACGTGCTCAGGGTGGTGCTCGGCCTCCTCGTGCTCGGCAACGCCGCCAACCTGTCGATATTCCTCGCCGGGCGGCTTGGCACGCGCACCCCGCCGCTCGTCGCGGCGGGCGAAACCGCTCTTGTCGGCGGTGCCAACCCGCTGCCCCAGGCCCTGATCCTCACGGCGATCGTCATCTCCTTCTCGCTCGTCGCCTTCACGACCGTGCTGTTCGAAAGCGCTCACCGGCGCCTCGGGACGGTCGATACCGATGCCATGCGCGAGGCCGAGCCAGCCAAAAAGCTTCCTACGGAACGCAAGCAGGCCGTAACCAGAAAGATGGAGGCCGCGGAATGACGAGCGACCTCCTCCTGACGTTGCCGGTTCTCGCACCCGCGATCGGCGTGGCTCTCTGTGCCCTGGCGTGGACACGCCCGTTCGTCCAGCGACTGATAAGCCTGGCGGCAAGTCTCGGACTGTTCTGCGCTTCGGTTGCGCTGTTGCTCGCCGTCCGCGACGGAACGGTGCTGGCCACGCAGTTCGGCGGATGGGCGCCGCCATTCGGCATCAGTTTCGTCGGTGACATGTTTTCAGCCGCCATGGTTGTCATCACCGGCATCATGGCGGTCGCCGTAGGCATCTACGGACTGGTCGGCGACGTCGAAGCGCGCGAGAACGCCTTTTACCATGTGCTCTATCAGGGCTTGCTGCTGGGGGTCACCGGCGCGTTCCTGACCGGAGACATCTTCAATCTCTATGTCTGGTTCGAGATCATGCTGATCTCGTCCTTCGGCCTTCTGTCGCTGGGCGGAACGCGCGAGCAGCTCGACGCCGGCGTCAAGTACGTCGCGCTCAACCTGATCGCGACGACCTTCTTCCTGATGAGCGTCGCCTTTCTCTACGGCATGACCGGGACGCTCAACATGGCGGACCTCGCCCGAGTCATTCCCACGCTGGAGAACCAGGGGCTGGTCACTGCGCTGGCGCTGATGTTCCTGGCGACGTTCGGTGCGAAGGCTGCGGTCTTCCCGCTATTCTACTGGCTGCCTGCGGCCTACCACACAGCATCCGCGCCGATCGTGGCCATCTTTGCAGCGTTGCTGACCAAGGTCGGCGTCTACGCCATCATCCGAACCTTCACGCTGCTGTTCGATGGCGATGCCGGCTACACCGGGCCGATCGTCACGGCTATCGCGATCTTCACGATGGTGACGGGCGTTCTGGGCGCGGCCGCCCATTTCGACATGCGCCGCATCCTCTCGTTCCATATCATCAGCCAGATCGGCTACATGCTGTTCGGCATTGCGGTGGCCACGCCCCTGGCGATCGGCGGGTCCATCCTCTACGTGATCCACCACATCATCGTGAAGGCCAACCTGTTCCTGATCGCGGGTGTCGTGAATCGCGCGGGCGGATCCTTCGATCTCAAGCAGACCGGCGGTCTCTACAGAGCCATGCCGATGCTGGGCGTACTGTTCCTGATTCCGGCTCTGTCGCTTGCCGGCCTCCCTCCCCTCTCCGGCTTCTGGTCGAAGTTTACGGTGATCAAGGCGAGCCTGGATGCGGGCGACATCGCACTTGCAACGGCGGGCCTCGCGGTCGGCATCCTGACGCTCTATTCGATGATCAAGATCTGGAACGAGGCTTTCTGGAAAGCCGCTCCGGACCATCTCGGCCATACGATGCGCAGCTGGCAGTCAGACCGCCGGGCGCGGATCGTCATGCTCTCGCCGATCGTGGCCCTTGCCGCCATCACGCTGACGATCGGCCTCTTCGCCGAGCCCTTCGTCGACTATTCGCTGCGTGCCGGCGAGCAGCTCCTCGACAAGTCCGCCTACATCGACGCCGTCTTCGGCGCTCCCGCACAAGTCACGGAGGCACGCCCATGAATATGGTTCTCTCCTGGTGCCGCCTGTCTGGCATTTTCTTTCGCGAACTTGCCTTTTCGGTGAAGGACGTCGTCGCGACGGTGCTCAACCCGCGCCGGCCGATCCGATCGGCAATCGTCGCGGTACCGCTTGATGTGGAAAGCCGCGCCGGAATCACGTTGCTCGCCAACATGATCACGCTGACGCCGGGCACTACCAGCCTGCATGTCAGCAAGGACCATACGACCCTCTATGTCCACGTCATGAACGCCTCCGACCAGAGCGTCACCCAGATCAAGGACGGCTTCGAAAGGCGGGTGAAGGAGGTGCTGTCATGATCGGCGGAACTCTTTTTGCCGCCGGTGTCACGATCTCCGGCATCCTCCTGTTCGCCGCAATGCTGTGTGCCGGCCTGCGTATCATCCGGGGCCCTTCCGGCCCCGACCGCGTCGTCGCACTCGATCTGCTCGGTCTTCTGGGTGTTGCCGCCGCCGGCATGGCAGTCGTTGTCTCGGGCTCGGTCGCGTTCGTCGACATCGCGCTGGGTGTGGCGCTCATCGGCTTCCTCGCAACGATCGCCTTCGCCGGCTTCATAGAACGCGGCTCGATCGAAGAGGAGGAAGGGCCATGATGACATTGCTCTCCGTCGCCTTCCTGATAGCCGGCGCCGGCCTATGCCTGATCGCCGCGCTTGGCATTCTGCGCCTGCCGGATTTCTTCATGCGCATGCATGCCGCCACCAAGGCGGGGGTCGCGGGATGCGGCCTGTTGCTTGTCGGCGTCGCCTTTGCCGAACCGTCGGCGGGCACATGGATCAAGGTGGCGATCGCCATCGCCTTCCTGCTTCTGACGCAGCCGATCGCGGGCCATCTGCTGGCTCGCGCCGGCTACGTCGCCGGAGTGCCGTTGTGGGGCGGCACGCGCGAGGACCAGCTCGAGGGTGAACTGCAGCGTGGCGATTTCGATCACCCCGCATCCGCAGCGTTTCGGAGGAAAACCATGAACCACAAGATTGAAAAGGTCGTTCTCGGCATAGCGAGCGGTCCCGGCATGGATGCTGCGATCACCCATGCGGTCGCGATGGCCAAAGCACACCGGGTCGACCTTGCCGGACTGGCGATAATCGACACCAAGACGCTACACAACGTGGGTCCGGTGCCCATTGGCGGAAACTACTACGCGAAGCAGTTGCGCAATACCCTGACAGCAGGAGCGCGCCGCCGCGTCGCCGAAGCGGTCGAGATCGTCGAGGAAGCCGCCTCCCAGGCGGGCGTGCGCTTCGGGCTGTATGTCGAGGAGGGAGATCCTATCCCGATCCTTCGCGACCGCCTGACCAGCGGCGTTGCTCTGGTCCTGTCCCGCGAGGCCTGGTTCGATCACGGGTTGGCTGAAAAACCAATCGCTGCGATGACGAAGCTCACGCGTCATCGGATAGCTCCCGCGAACGAACCCCTTGAAGACGATGCCCCGATCGTCGTTTTCGGTTGAAGCGCGACGCCCGGCTTGCGAACCTGAAAAGGACATCGCAATCGGGAGTGTCGGAGCCTTGGAACCGTTAGCGCAGAAGATTCCCGTCACCGTACGATTGCCGGTGATCGTGGCGATGATGATCTTCGTCGCCGCGGTGGTTTCCACGCAGACCGCGATCGTGGTCATGTCCCGACAAGCCGAGCAGCAAGCGGAGACGCTCGGCCACGTCTACCTGGACGGGCTTTCCGCAGCGATGCTGCCCCATGTGCGCAACGGCGACGACGCCGCTGTTCGCTCCGTTCTCGAACAGGCCCTGGAGTTCCACGAAGGGGTCGTCGACCGCCGCCTCATGTTTCTGGACAACGGTCTCAACGTCAGGGCCGAGGCACTACGCGCCGGCGAGGACGTGGTAGCCGAACTTCCCAGCGAATTGGGTCTGTCCGAGACCGGTACGTTGCCGATGTCGAGCGACGGGGGAATGTGGATCTGGCGCGGACTGCACTCGGACGGAGCAAAAGTGGGAACCGTGGCTGCCGACCTCGACCTCTCCGCCTTCCAGGCATCACCAAGGCAGTTGCGCTGGCTCCTGTTGCTCTTCGATCTCGTGTTCAGCCTGGTATGCGCTGTTATCGGCTTCTTCATGGTGCGCAGGATGCAGCGTCCGATCGCGTTGCTCGCCCGCCGTCTCTACGATGCGGCGTTCAGCGATCCCCGTCCAATCGCGGAAGACGAGATTCCGCTTGGCGACCGCCAATCCACGCGGATGTTCCATGCCTTCAACGCGATGGCCCATGCCAGCCAAGAACGCGAGGCGCTGCTGAAACATCTTGCTGACAGGGAACGGGAAGCCGTGCTCGGGCGCCTTACCGCCACCATCGCCCATGAGGTCCGCAACCCGCTTGGCGGCATGCGCGCCGCCGTCGGCACCTTGAAGCGTTTCGGCGACCACGAGGAGCCACGTCGCGAGGCGATCGACTTCCTGGAAAGAGGCGTCAATACGCTCGATGAGGTGGTGAACGCCACGCTGGCGAGCCACCGAACCAGGATAAGCTGGCGCCCCTTGTCGCGTCAGGACTTCCATGACCTGCGGCTGCTCGTGGAAGCCGACGGCAAATCTCGCGATGTCGCGATCGCAATGGACCTTTCAATTCCGGATGAAGTGCCGGTTGCCGCTCTTGAAGTGCGGCAGATCCTGCTCAATCTTCTTCTCAACGCCGTGCAAGCATCGAACAAGGGCGGAAATGTCAGGCTCGCCGCGAAGCTGATGGACAAGCAACTGGAGATTGCGGTGGAAGATCAGGGCAGCGGCCTCGAGCCGCATATGGCGCTGGCGCTCGAAGAAGGTGCGCCTTCGGCCGATGTTCCGGGCCTCGGCATCGCCGTCGTCATACGCCTCGTCGAGCGTCTCAACGGACGCGTCTCGGTGCAATCACTGCCGGAACTTGGCACACGTATCACATTGCATCTGCCTTTGCAGGCTCAAGGCGGCGCATGATGGGTGCGCACCATGTCCTGATCGTGGAGGATGACCCCATTCTCGGCGGCGCGCTGACGCAGCGGCTGAGACTGGAGAACTTCGAAGTCACCTGGTCCAAGGATTGCAACGAGGCATTGGTGGCCATGCGGCGCCGCCGGCCCGATTTCGTCCTCTCCGACATCGTTCTGCCGGACGGGTCGGGCGAAGACCTCTATCGCAGGGCGCAGTCCTGGCTTGGAGATACGCCGATCCTGTTTGCGACAGCCTTCGGCGAAATCGACCAGGCCGTCCGTCTGGTCAAGGCGGGGGCGGACGACTATCTGACCAAGCCATATGACGTCGACGACCTCATCGGCCGGATTCGCGAGCGCCTTCGCCGGCCAACCGTCGAGGTCGACGAGCACGGTGCGGTCGACTTCGCCCTTTCGCCGGTAACCCAGCGGATTTCCGAACAATTGCGGCGCGTCGCCGATACCGACTTGCCAGTGCTGATCACGGGAGAGACAGGTACGGGCAAGGAGGTGGCCGCGCGGTACCTTCACGCCACGTCCCTCCGTGCGCAAAAGCCCTTTGTGGCCGTAAATTGCGGCGCTATCCCCCATGATCTCCTGGAAAGCCAGTTCTTCGGGCATGAGCGCGGAGCGTTCACCGGTGCCTCGCAGTCCCATGTCGGCTTCTTCGAGGAGGCAGGTGACGGCACGCTCTTTCTCGATGAGATCGGAGAACTGGATTCGCGCCTCCAGACAGCGCTGCTGCGGGTTCTGGAGGACGGCCGCTTTCGTCCGGTTGGCTCGCGCACCGATCGCTCGTTCCAGGGACGCATCATAGCGGCGACGAACGCCGATCTCGACACGATGCGCATCCAAAAGACCTTCCGGGAGGATCTTTATTATCGCCTGTCGGTGATCGAAATCTCACTGCCGCCGCTGCGCCACAGGACCGCGGAAATCGAGCCGCTTGTCGAGCGTTTGCTGAAGCAGACATCCCTTCGCCACGGGCTTGCGGTTCGCACCGTCTCGCCGGAAGCGTTTGCGGCTCTCGTCCACCACGAATGGCCGGGCAATGTTCGTGAACTTCGCAATCGTCTCGAGCGTGCCAGCGTGTTTGCCCGTGGGGACGTATTGGAGCCCGAAGATATCTTTCCGGAGCTCTCGCTCGGCACTGCCGAGACAGACACCCTCGCCGACGTTCGCAGACAGGCGGAAAGCGAACGCATCGATCGCGCGTTGATCGAAAGCGACGGAAAGGTCGGCGAAGCGGCGAGACGGTTGGGCATTTCACGAACGACGCTCTGGAAGCGACGGGCAAGCGCCAAGCGCGACCAGTGAGTTTCGCGGAATCATACGCGCGAAGGGGTTTTCGGCCTGGCATCAGGGCAAAAGAAAAGCCGGGCATGCCCGGCTTTTCAAAGTTCAGCTTCGGAACAGTCTCAGTTGACTGCGTCCTTGAGGCCCTTGCCGGCCGAGAATTTCGGCACGTTGCGGGCCGGAATCTGCACCTCGGCGCCGGTCTGCGGGTTGCGGCCGGTGGAAGCCTCACGCCTGGAAACGGAAAAATTGCCAAAGCCAACGAGACGGACATCGCCGCTCTTCTTCAGTTCCCCGGTGATGACAGAAAACACCGCATCGACGGCGGACTGGGCGTCGCCCTTGGAGAGCTTGGCGGCGTCTGCGACGGCGGCTACGAGTTCGTTCTTGTTCATTAAATAATTCCCTTCCCTGTGAAAGGCCGGTCATTCGACTCAACCGGCAGGATGCGGAGTGTAGGAAATCCCGCCTTGCCGACCAAGTATGAAAAGCGGTCTGAACCCCAGTTTTTCCCGGTTTTCTGCGGGTTTGAGACAAAAAGGCCAGGCGATTGCCTGGCCTTTTTCACATTTTTGCGCTTACGAGCGTCAGTGAGCGAGTGCCGCGGAGCCGGCCTCCTCGGCCTTGGCGGCGGCCGGCTCGACCGGCTCGACCCATTCGATCGGCTCCGGCATCCGCACCAGCGCATGGCCGAGCACCTCTCCCACGCGGGAGACCGGCACGATTTCCAGCCCGCTCTTCACGTTTTCCGGGATATCCGCCAGATCCTTGGCGTTTTCCTCGGGGATCAGCACCTTCTTGATGCCGCCGCGGAGTGCCGCCAACAGCTTCTCCTTGAGGCCGCCGATGGGCAGGACCCTGCCGCGCAAGGTGATCTCGCCGGTCATGGCGACATCCTTGCGGACCGGAATACCGGTCATCACCGACACGATAGCCGTGGCCATCGCCGTGCCCGCCGAAGGACCATCCTTGGGCGTCGCGCCTTCCGGCACGTGCACGTGGATGTCCCGCTTGTCGAACAGCGGCGGCTCGATGCCGAAATCGATCGCTCGCGAGCGGACATAGGATGCCGCCGCCGAGATCGATTCCTTCATCACGTCACGCAGGTTGCCGGTGACGGTCATCTTGCCCTTGCCGGGCATCATGACGCCTTCGATCGTCAGCAGTTCGCCGCCGACCTCGGTCCAGGCAAGCCCGGTAACGACGCCGACCTGATCGTCGCCATCGACCTGACCATAGCGGTAACGCGGCACGCCCAGATAATCGGCAAGGTTCTTCTCGGTCACCTTCACCGACTTCTTCTTGGTGCGCAGTATCTCGGTCACGGCCTTGCGGCCGAGCTTCATCAGCTCGCGTTCGAGGTTACGCACGCCGGCTTCCCGCGTGTAGAGCTGGATGACCGTCCTGAGCGCCTCGTCGGTGATCGAGAACTCCTTCGGCTGAAGCGCGTGATCACGGACCGCCTTGGGCAGAAGGTGCCGCTTGGCGATCTCGACCTTCTCGTCCTCGGTGTAGCCGGCGATGCGGATGATCTCCATGCGATCCATCAGCGGGGCCGGAATGTTGAGCGTGTTCGCGGTGGTCACGAACATCACGCTCGACAGATCGTATTCGACCTCGAGATAGTGATCCATGAAGGTCATGTTCTGCTCGGGGTCGAGCACCTCGAGCAGCGCCGAAGACGGATCGCCACGATAATCCTGTCCGAGCTTGTCGATCTCGTCGAGCAGGAACAGCGGATTCGACTTCTTCGCCTTCTTCATCGACTGGATGACCTTGCCGGGCATCGAGCCGATATAGGTGCGCCGGTGGCCCCTAATCTCGGCCTCGTCGCGCACGCCGCCCAGCGCCATGCGAACATATTCGCGGCCGGTGGCCTTGGCGATGGACTTGGCGAGCGAGGTCTTGCCGACGCCGGGAGGACCGACGAGGCAGAGGATCGGCCCCTTCAGCTTCTTCTGGCGGCTTTGCACGGCGAGATACTCGACGATGCGCTCCTTGACCTTGTCGAGGCCGAAGTGATCGGCATCGAGCACCTCCTCGGCGAAGCCCAGATCCTTCTTGACCCGCGACGGCTTCTGCCACGGTATCGAGAGCAGCCAGTCGAGGTAGTTGCGAACGACCGTTGCCTCGGCCGACATCGGCGACATCGTCCGCAGCTTCTTCAGCTCGGCATCGGCCTTTTCGCGCGCCTCTTTCGACAAACGGGTCTTCTTGATGCGCTCTTCCAGCTCGGACGCCTCGTCGCGGCCGTCCTCGCCCTCGCCAAGCTCCTTCTGGATCGCCTTCATCTGCTCGTTGAGGTAGTACTCGCGCTGCGTCTTCTCCATCTGGCGCTTGACGCGCGAGCGGATGCGCTTCTCCACCTGGAGCACCGAAATCTCGGCTTCCATGAAGCCCATCGCCTTCTCGAGCCGCTCACGCACCGACAGGGTGGCGAGCATCTCCTGCTTCTCGCCGATCTTGACGGCAAGATGCGAGGCGACGGTATCGGCGAGCTTCGAATAGTCGTCGATCTGGCTGGCCGCGCCAACCACTTCCGGCGAAATCTTCTTGTTCAGCTTGACGTAGTTTTCGAAGTCGGAAACCACAGAACGCGCCAGCGCCTCGATCTCGACTTCTTCCTCCTCGGGCTCGACAAGCGTTTTGGCCTGCGCCTCGTGGAAATCCTCGCGATCGGTAAACGCACTGATCTTCGCGCGCGCGGTGCCCTCGACAAGCACCTTGACGGTGCCGTCCGGCAGCTTGAGAAGCTGCAACACATTCGCCAGCGTGCCGACATCGTAGATCGCATCGGCAGCCGGATCGTCGTCGGCTGCATTCATCTGGGTCGCCAGCAGAATCTGCTTGTCGGCACCCATGACGTCTTCCAGCGCCCTGATCGACTTCTCGCGCCCGACAAACAGGGGCACGATCATGTGAGGAAACACGACGATGTCGCGCAGCGGCAGAACTGCGTACACGCCTGCGTCAGAGGACCGGGATGATTTGGTCATTGTCCAACCTTTCATTTCGCAGCCGCACATGGGCCGACCGCGAATCTCATATTAGCGACCGCCGGGCCATCCGCCTACCGCCGAAGCTCTCTCGGCGCCTTTCAGCACGGATTTCCGGGCGACCGGGTCGTCGCTTAGTTGGCGTCGCAGCAAAGAAAGATCAAGAGGCCGGAAAAGGCACGCTGGCGCAGGCTTGCATTGCCTGTTCGCCTGTCCCATGTGCAAACTGTTGAGGCAAGGAAACTTTATGACGGCGATCGAATCTCCCTGCATTCTGGTCTGTTCAATCGACATGAAGACCGGCTACTGCTTCGGCTGCGGACGCACGCGCGAGGAGATCGACGCGTGGCTGACGATGCCCCCCGAGACGAGACGTGCCGTCATGGCCACGCTTCCTGCCCGTCTCGAAACCGTCGAGCGCAAGCCGCGCCGCGAAACCCGCCGCACCAGACTTGCCCGCGAACGGGGTGAAACCACGCAATGAAAGGCGACAGGCTCCTTTGGATCGTCCTCGGCGTCATAGCGCTGGGGCTGATCCTGCTCCTGGCTTCCGGCGACAGCGGCACGGTGTTCGGCATTGAGGACGATACCTTCGCGCGCACGCTTTATCTGGGCGTGCTGGGCGCCGTCATCGCGGCTGGTATCGTCGGCTCCGGCATCCGCCTAAGCCACGCAGTGCGCACCGGCGCCGTCTGGCTCCTGATCATCCTGCTGCTGATGGGCGGGTATCAGTACCGTTATGAATTGCAGGATATCGCCAGCCGCGTGACCGCAGGGCTGATCCCCGGCAGCCCGTTATCGGTGAGCGACGCCGATGGGCGCGCCACGGTGATGCTGGATCGACTCGCCAACGGTCATTTCGAGGTGCGCGCGCAGATCGACGGCACACCTGTCACGACGATGGTCGACACGGGTGCAACCAGCACTGTGCTGACATACGAGGATGCACGCCGCGCCGGCTACGACCCCGACAACCTGTCTTTCACCATCCCAATCATGACGGCCAATGGCGAGGCGCGCGCCGCGCGCGTGGTGGCCGACGAGATCCGCATCGGCGACATCGTCCGCAGCCGGGTACCGGTCATGGTGGCAGAACAGGGACGACTCGACCGCAGCCTGCTCGGCATGAACTTCATCGGCACGCTATCGGGTTTCGACATGCGCGGCGAAAGACTGATCCTGCGGGATTGAGCGCTACAGCAGGCTCCAGAAGAAGCGCGCGGACACGAAGACGCAGAACAGGCCGAAGCCGATTTCGAGCTGGCGTTTCGAGGCCGCATGCGCGATCCGCACGCCATAGGGTGTCACCAGCAGCGCCACCGGAATGATCATAGCCACCGCGATCCAGTTGATGTAGCCGGTGGAGGCGATCGGCAGCAGCGGGTTGCCCCAGCCGGCCCAGATGTAGCCGACCGTGCCGGGAATGGCGATCATCACGCCGACGCCTGAAGACGTCGCCACGGCCTGATGCATCGGCCGGCCGAATAGCGTCATGAAAGTGTTATTCATCACCCCGCCGCCGATACCCATCAGCGTGGAAAAATAGCCGATCAGGAGGCCGATGATCCCGCGCGCGGGGTTGCCGGGAATATCGGCGCCGATGCGCCAGCTCTCCCGGTTGAACAGCAGCCGGAACGCCACCAGCAGCGTGATGACCGAGAAGATGATGCGAAGCCCCTCGCTGGAGATATAGGCCGCCGTCACCGAGGCGAGGACAACGCCCACCGGCACAACGACGTAGAAGCTGCGCAGCAGGTCCATGTCGACGACGCCCCTAGCCTTGTGGGCCGTGAACGAGCGGATCGAGGTGGGGATGATGATGGCCAGTGAAGTCCCTACCGCCAGATGCATGCGAACCGACTCGTCCACCTCGAGGATACCGAGCACCTGATAGAAGACAGGCACCAGCACCGCGCCGCCGCCGATGCCGAAGATGCCGGCCAGCAGGCCGGACACCGCGCCGGCGGCAATGGCCGCGAGGATGAACGGCGTAAGTTCGCCCAGCGGCAGGTCAAGTCCGGCCATCAGAATTCCCTCTCTCGATGTGGATGAACTGTCGAATGAGGCGAATTGAACATTCGATGTCCGGCTGACGCGATCTCACCAATCGAATATCAATCTCGAATGTCCGACCGGGGCCTGAGATTGCTGACAGTCCTGCGTTCCGCCTCTCGCCAAAGGCCGATGCGAAGTGCGGAAAGGGACCACTAGCCGCCTTGGACAACAAAGTAAATCGGGTCAGGCAGCCGCCGCGGCTTCGTCCAGACGAACATGAGAAAGTGCCTCGTGCAGCACCTCCGGCCCCGCCCCCGGCCGCGTGGCATCGGTCGAAAGCACCTGCCGCCAGCGCCGCGCGCCGGGCAGACCATGGAAGAGACCCGTCATGTGACGGGTCACATGCACCAGCCTGCCGCCGCTCTCGATGTGACGGGCCGCATAGGCAGCCATCGCGTCGATCACCCGCGGCCAGTCGGTCGCCGAAGCAGGATCGTCGTAGAAACGCGCGTCAACCTCGGCAAGAAGCCCTGGATTATGGTAGGCGACGCGGCCGAGCATCGCTCCGTCCACGCCCTGCTCCAGATGGGCCGAAACTTCGTCCAGCGTCTGAATACCGCCGTTTATGCCGATGAATCGATTCGGCAAACGCTCTTTCAGCCGGTAGACGCGCGCATAGTCGAGTGGCGGGATATCGCGGTTTTCCTTCGGCGAGAGCCCCTCCAGCCACGCCTTTCGCGCATGCACCCAAAGCGCATCCGCCCCTGCCGCGAAGACCCCGTCGGCCAGCGTGTCGAGCGCCTCTTCGACATCCTGATCGTCCACGCCGATCCGGCATTTCACCGTAACCGGAACCGCGACCGCGCCCTTCATGGCCGCGACGCAGTCTGCCACGAGACTTGGCGTCTTCATCAGGCAGGCGCCGAAGGTGCCCGATTGCACGCGGTCGGACGGGCAGCCGACATTGAGGTTGATCTCGTCATAACCATAGCTGCTGGCGATGCGCGCAGCTTCTGCAAGCTTGGCCGGGTCCGAACCGCCGAGTTGCAGCGCGACGGGATGCTCCATGCCGTCGAAACCCAGCAACCGATCACGGTCGCCATGGATCACGGCATCGGCAACCACCATCTCCGTATAGAGCAGCGCCCGCCGCGTAAGCTGGCGATGAAAGAACCGGCAATGCCGGTCCGTCCAGTCCATCATCGGGGCAATGGCTATCTTATGTTTTTGATATTGCGTCATTTTTACCGTACAATTCAATACGTAAGCGGCGAGTCCTCTACGCCATTATACGCCTTCGAACGACCCAGAACGCCACACTTTTACGATCAAGTGCACACAGAGCGCACACGAAAAATGGCAACATTCACCAAACTCCAATCTGGCAACTGGCGCGTCCAAGTTAGGCACAAGGCCCGCTATATCAACGAGACGTTCTTACGAAAGGACGATGCTCGCAGGTGGGCACTCGAAACAGAGGTCAAAATTGATCGTGGCGAAACACCTGCGCGATCAGCAATAGCGCGCCTAAGCACGGTTGGAGATTTGATAGACCTTCATATCGTGGACATGGCGGCGGTCGGCAAGGCTCCTCGTCGCTCGAAAGCAGCGACACTCAAAATGCTCAAGCGGAAGCTGGGTAGACTCAAGTGGCTGGAGTTAGACCGCGACAGGCTTATCAAGTTCGGACGCGCTCGTTCGGCAGAGGGGTGCGGCCCTGTTACTCTCGGTATCGACATCGGCACAATCAAGCTGGTGCTCTCACACGCTGCTGCGGTACATGGTTTGCCGGTGCGGATCGAACCGGTAGATTTGGCTCGGATCGCGCTCAAGCGGTTGCATCTAATCGGCAAAGGTAAAGAACGGGACCGACGTACGCAGGAGGAGTTGGACCGGCTGATAAGATATTTCGAAGCAAATCCCCGTCAAATCGTGCCTGTCGAACGCATCATCCGTTTCGCTGTCGCAACGGCGATGCGACAAGACGAAATATGCCGGGTAACGTGTCCGATCTCGACGCTCGCACAAAGATGCTCACGATCCGCGATCGAAAAGACCCGCGCGACAAGGAAGGAAACCATCAACGAATTCCGCTGTTTGCGGCGAACGGCTATGACGCGTGGTCAATCATACAATGGAAAGTCCGTCGGCACGGCTTTTCGACGCGCCTGCGCAGAACTGGAAATCATCGATCTCCATTTTCATGATCTCAGGCATGAGGGTACAAGCAGATTGTTCGAGGCTGGATTCACCATCGAGCAAGTTGCGCTCGTGTCGGGCCACAAAGATTGGAAAATGCTTCGTCGGTACACTCATTTGAAACCGGAAGCGTTGCATTCGATATTTGCTCGCCAGATGTAGGGACTACTGGCCCAAACCGCTTCCTGGACTTCGTTGCCGACAAATTGCGAAATGCGGCAGCCCCCTCCGGCGCGCTGAAACGAGGATCAGAACTGCCAGCACATCCATAGTCTAGATTGAAGGGCTTAGCTACGCGATTTCCGCCACCCCGCCCGGCGCGCTTCGGCCTCACTGCAAAACCAGCGCTCGCCATGTCGAGCGATATGCGGGTCTCGCTGTAATACTTCTGCCCGGGCGCGTGATATATATGCTCGCCGGTGTCGATGCTGATATTGCCCTTGACGTTTCACCCCGAGCCGGAAGCCATGGCCTTCAGACTCTCGAGCGATACACCGTCTGACGTTGAGGGGAAGGCCTGCGACGAGCCGCCGGTCGCACTGAACACGGCAACGGCGGCAAGGACCGCGAAAGGCCCAACGGTTCGAAAGAGAATGCGTCGGGGCTTGTGCTGATATCGCTTGGCCTGGCGCTGATAGCTCCTACCCATATCGGCATTGTGGCCGTAAGGACCTAACGTGAAATGGAATAGTTCATTCGGATTTGAATCGTCGTGCTGGGCCGGGGCTATAGGCCAGCGCGCCCCACGTTGCCTTTGACGGGCGCACCAGCCCGCTAGCGAGCCTTGGGGCTCGCCCCACACGAGCGGATAGGGGAAATGGGCGACGCTTCGCAATACGGCTTCAATCAACCTTACGGATGAGACGTGCGGGCCCGCTGCAACTCGACCATGGCACTTGATACGGCTGGGGCGGCGCCGTCGGGTTGCGTCTGCGCATATCACAAGGCGGTTGGGATCGACTGGGCACGGGCCTCACGCTCGTCGGCGAGGCAAGCAAGGAAGCGTTCCTGCGGAAACTCCAGTTCTAAACGATCCATCTCTCGATGATCAGTGCAAGGATCCGCCAGGGCTGCGCGCCAGTGATCCGCCGTCAGTTGCGCGCCTTTCGTTTGCCCCATGGCGACAAAAAGGCGTCGGCCTACAGAAAGCAAACGGTGGATCGAATTTCGGGCAAGTAAGCGCCTTCAGGCGTCAGTCTGGCCAACACCGGCATGACACTCCGTGTCCGTCTGCGAGAACATGGAAAGGTGCAGTCCCCGTCCGGTCGTGGTCTTCGCCGAAACGGCAGCAGCCCTCAGCGGAGGTGCGATCGAGGAACAGTCGTTCGGGGCGAGCGGCCTGTAGCCGAGCACGCTGCAATGATGGATTCGGAACGGGGACCGCATCGAGCAGCATCTGCGTATAGGGGTGCGTCGGGCTGTCATAGACCTGGGCCACGCTGCCCTGTTCCAGAACCCGCCCACCGAACATGACAGCCACGTCGTGGGCCACGTCGCGGACGATCGCCAGATCGTGGGCGATGAACAGATAGGACAGGCCCAGTCTCTCCTGCAGCGATTGCAGGAGCATTACGATCTGCGCCTGCGTCCTGACATCGAGCGCTGAAACCGGCTCGTCGCAGACGACGAAATCCGGGTTGACCGCGAGTGCTCGTGCAATCACGATCCGCTGCCGCTGTCCGCCCGAGAATTCGTGCGGGTATCTGTGCATCAGCGCAGGATCCATGCTGACGAGTTCCAGAAGTTCCGCGACGCGCTCGCGCATGCGGGCCGGCGGCACCGAACGGTGGACGCGCAGAGGCTCGGTTAGCGTCTGCGCCACGGTCATACGCGGATGCAGGCTCGAATAGGGATTCTGGAGGACGAACTGCATGTGGCGCCGCATGCGGCGCAGCTTCGCCCTCGGCATTCCGGTCAGTTCCTCGTCCAACAGCCTGACCGAACCCGAATGGACCTTCTGCAATTGCAGGATCGCGCGGCCGGTCGTCGTCTTGCCCGAGCCGGACTGGCCAACGAGGCCGAGCGTCCGGCCCGGCCGGATGTCGAGGGAGACCCGATCCACCGCGGTCACCGGCGGCTTGCCGCGCCGCGCCGGAAAGACGACCGACAGGTCCCTGACCTCCAGGAGCGGGCGTTCCTCGACGCCTTTTTTTACCATCGTGTTCATCGTCCCTGCCTCGCCGCATCCAGACGCGGCACCGCTTCCAGCAGCGCCCGCGTATAGTCGTGCCGGGGTCTGGTGAAGACGTCGTCGACCGGACCCGTCTCGACGATCTCGCCGCCATACATGACGTTGACTTTCTCGACCATGCCGGCGACGACGCCGAAATCATGGGTGATGAGCATCAGCGACATCCCCCGTTCTTCCCGCAGCCTGAGAAGCAGGCGCAGGATCTGCGCCTGCACCGTGACGTCGAGCGCCGTCGTCGGCTCGTCGGCGATCAGCAGAGCCGGATCGCACGAGATAGCGGCAGCGATCAGCACCCTCTGGCGCATCCCGCCCGAGAACTGGTGCGGATAGTCGTCAGCGCGGTGCGCGGCATCGGGAATGCCCACCTGCCCCAGCAGATCGACCGTCCGGCGACGCGCTTCGCGGCCGGTCAATCCCTTGTGCCGCCGCAACATGTCGTCGATCTGCGATCCGACCGTCATGACCGGATTGAGTGACGTCATCGGGTCCTGGAACACCATTGCGATCCGCCGCCCGCGGATATCGCGCATCTGCCTCTCTTCGAGGCCCAGTATCTCCTGCCCGCCGAAATCGACCGAACCGCCGAGTTCGATCTTGGTCCCTTCCGGGGCGAGCCGCATGAGGGCCCGCGCCGTGACGCTCTTGCCGCAGCCGGATTCGCCGACGAAGCCGACGGCCTCGCCGGCGCCGATGTCGAAGGAGATGCCACGCACGGCATGCACGGTTTCCTTGCGCGTGACGATCTGCGCGGTGAGGTCGCGGACGCGCAGTATGGGATCGTTTCCACTCATCGCGCGCTTCCCACGTCGAGCACTTCGCGCAACCCGTTGGCAAGCACGATGAAGGTGAGCGTGGCGAACACGATCGCTGCCGCGGGCGCCACCACGGTGAGCGGCGCGAGCTCCATGAACTGACGCGCCTCGGCGAGCATGCCGCCCCAGTTCGGATCTGGCGGCGGCGGCCCGAGACCGAGGAAGGAAAGCGCGGTGATGGTGAAGATCGTCTGCGCGAGCGTCAGGCTCGTCGCGACGACGATCGGCGAGACGACCATGGGAAGGACGTGGCGGATCACGATCCGCAACTCGCTGACGCCGACGCTTCGCGCCGCTTCCACATGGTCCCACTGCTTGACGCTGAGGACAGGACCGCGAACCACGCGCGCCATGGTCGGGGTGTAGACGATCGCGATCGTCAGGATGAGGTTGGGAATGCTCGGCCCGAGACCCGCCACCACGGCAATCGCCAGCAGGAACACCGGGAAGGCGAAGATCACATCCAGCACGCGCATGATCACGTCGTCGACGATGCCGCCGACATAGCCCGACAGCAGGCCGAGCACGAGGCCGGCAGCAAGCGCCAGGGTCACGGCAATGCCGGTGATGAGCAGGGTGGTGCGCCCGCCGACGATCAGCCGGCTGAGCACGTCCCGGCCGATCGAATCGGTTCCGAGCCAGTGCTGTGCGCTCGGTCCGGCCAGCGAATTGGCCGACGTCGCCGAGGGATCGAACGGCGCGATCGCCGACGCAAACACCGTGACGACCGTCATGACCACGAGCATGAGAAACCCAAGCCCGAGAAGCACCTGTCCGCTGGTGACACGACGACGCCTGTTCGTGGACGGCCCCGCCGTTTCCGTCTTGCCGGTCGGCATTTCCACGATCTCGCTCATGTCTGCGCCCTCGCATCGATGCGCGCATAGGCGATATCGACAAGCATGTTGACGAAGACGACGGCCGCCGCAGCCACCAGCACGATCGCCTGGATGACGGGGTAGTCGCGGCTGGTGATCGAATCGAAAAGATACTGCCCCATGCCGGGAATGGCGAAGATCGTCTCCACCAGTATGCTTCCGCCGAGCAGCGCCGCCACCTGCAGGCCGGTCACGGTGACGATCGGCGTCAGCGCGTTGCGCATCAGGTAGTTCTTGAGGATCGTGCGCGGCAGCAGGCCCTTGGCGCGGGCAACCATCACGAAGTCCTGGCCCGACACTTCCAGCACCGCCGCGCGGGTGTTCTCGGAGATCGTGACCGACACGGCCAGCGCCAGCGACAGGCCCGGCAGCAGCAGCCCGGCAATGTTGGCGACCGGATCGACGGAGAACGGCGTGTAGTTGAAGATCGCGATCTGCGGGAAATAGAGTCCGACGATAAGGACGATGAGTGTGGCGACGACGAAGTTCGGCACGGCGAGGGTAAAGCCGTTGTAGATGCGCACGAACCAGTCCGTGCGCCCGCGCAGCCGCGCCGAGGCAAGCCCGGTCGTAACCCCCATGACCATGGCGATGACGGCGGCGATCATCGTGAGCTGAAAGGTGACGATGAAGCGCGGCAGCAGTTCGCCGAGGACAGGCTGCCGGGTCACGAAGGAGACGCCGAAATCTCCCTTCGCCGCATTGCCTAGCCAGAGCATGTACTGCTCCAGCAGCGGCCGGTCGATGCCCAGGTCGCGGCGCATGGTCTCCAGCACTTCCGGCGCGATGTTCTGCGCGCCCGCGGCTGCCTGGGCGAAATCGCCCGGCAGCGCGCGGACCAGCATGAACGCAACGAACGACACGCCCAGCAGGATCGCGGCCGTCCAGGCGAGCCGCGTGAGGATCAGCCGCGTCATCGGAGCGCGGTCCTGCTCGTAACCCGAATAGCCACCGGTCTATTCCTTGATCCAGGTGGTCCGTACGAAGGAGCGGATATTCGCGGCCAGCGGCTCGTAGCCTTCGACCTGATCCCACCAGATCTCCCAGCGCAGCGGGTACTGGTAGATCTGCATGATATAGGCGTTGTCCGCTATGTGGCGCTGGATCTCCAGGTTGGCGGCGGCGCGCGCCTCCCGGTTCACCTCCGCGCGAGCCGCGGCGATCATGTCGTCCAGCTTGTCGTCCAAGATGCCCATCGCCTTGCCGAACTTGCTGTCGGAGGTGAGATATTGGAAGATCACGTCCGCGTCCGGCGTCCAGCTCAGCGCGACGGAAAGCAGCGTCGGCCATGTGCCGGAGCTCCACTGGTTAAGCAGAGGCGCCGTCTCCATCGGCATGAGACGAACGGTAATGCCCGCTGCCTGCCATTGCTGCTGGAGGATTTGCGCACACGCGACATCGAGAGCGTTTGCGGCAACGACAATGTAGTCGCCTAGGTCGATACCGTCGGGATAGCCGGCCTCGGCGAGCAGCTTCTTCGCCGCTTCCGGATCGTGACCGTAATAGGGCAGTTCGCCGACACCGTCATAGCCGCCGACCTGGCTTTCCGGCAGCATGGCGCCAACCTTGCCGGAGCCGCCGAGCACTGTCTGCAGGCATGCCTCCCGATCCGTTGCCAGGCTCAAGGCGCGCCGCACCCTGACATCGTCAAGCGGCGGCGCTTTCATGTTGAGCCAGATCGGGAAGGTGCGCGACGTCTGCCCCGGAGCGGAGACAAGTTGGGGAGCGGTTCGCGCCATCAGCGCGGCAACCTTCGGGTCCTTCAGCCAGGTCATGTCGATGGCCCTCGAACGCAGCGCCGAGGAAAGCGTCGACTGATCCTTATAGAAGCGGAAGACTACGGTGGAGAGGTACGGCAACCCTTCTTCGTAATAGTCGGAATTGGCGGTCAGCGTGAATTGCTGGTTGGGTTGATAGGATTCGAACACAAACGGACCGGTCCCCACAGGCGCGGTCTCGAGGTTTTCGACGCCTTTCGGAATAATTGCGCCATCTGGATTGGTAGCCAGATAGTTAAGGAAGGCGGCGGTGGGCGTCTCAAGCTCGAACTTCACGGTCGTCGGGTCGATCACCGTCACCGCTTTGATGCTCGAATACTGCGCTCGCAGTTTGCTGGCCGTCGCCGGATCGAGGATCCTGTCGAAGGTGTACTTGACGTCCTCGGCCGAAAAGTCCTGTCCGTTGTGAAACTTGACCCCTTCACGCAACTTGAAGATGTAAGTTTTGTCATCCGGCATGTCGTAGCTGACCGCCAGGTCGGGCTCGATCTCCATCCGCGCGTTCCAGCGCAGCAGGCCGGTATAGATCAACGCGGTGAAATCATGGGAGGAGAACGCCGTCAGCGTGGTCGGATCGAGACCGATCGGGTCTGCATCCGCACCGATGGTCAAGGTCCCGCCGGCAACGGGTGCAGCCTCTTCGCCTCCGGCAGCCATCAAGGCTGACGGTGAGAGCGCGAATGCTCCACCGGTCAGGGCCAGGCGAAGCATGCTACGGCGCGAAAGCGCCAGCGGTTCTGCAAAGTCCGTGGACGATGACGTCACAGATGTTGGTGTCTTTCTGAACATACGTTTTCTCCCATTGACGACGGCTGGCAAAGCCGGACTACCCCTAAAGACCCGAGCTCCCCTTAGAGTGGGTCGAGGGGGTAAATTGGACGACGCAGCTTGCGATACGGCAACGTCCGCAGATTGCTTGAACAGGGGCCACGGGTGCTGACCGTGTAGCTGGCCGCCGCGATACGGTCATAGGCACGACGATGTGCGACCGCCGCCTTGACCCCGATGACTGACAGCGTTTCCGGCGCGATGCCCTGCGAGCGCAACTGACCGAGATCGAAAGGCGGCGTCTTGCGGCTGGTCAGGAGCACGGTAACGGTTCCGTCTACCAGCACGACCGCGCACGGCCCCATGTCGAATGTCGCGCCCTGAGCAGCCGCAAGATGGCTGTTCAGATCCTCCAAATGGAAAAACCCAGAATTCAACCGCACGAGCATCGCCGATACCTCGAGCGGTCCTTCATCGAGGGCACTACCCTTACCTCCGATCCGCAATCGTCGCGTCTCGCCCGGGCTGGCATCCTGCAGTTGAGCGACCGCCTCCGCGTCGGCAATCACGATCGCCGAATTGGTAATACCGTGCCGCAACAGCCCCCTGAGAACCGCCGTGCAGTCGCCGGGAGCTCCGCCGCCGATGTTGTCCGCCGGCTCGACGATAATGTTCGGCCCCGCCGCGTTGCCGGCGAGTTTCAGCGCAGCATCCAGATCCCACTCGCGTGGCAGACCATGTTCGCGAACCGACATAGCGAGTTGCACAAGCTCGTCGAGATATGTCTCAGCGGCGGCGGCGTCCCCTGTAGTGACAAGCGAGAACGACACGCCGGCATCGTAGACATCGGAGAACGAAAACCCGGCAACGACATTCACCGCCCATACGGAAGGATCTTCGCGCTCGATCTCGCGCGCGCGGGCCACGAGCTCCTTCATCGGACTGTCGGCGGTGCCGGTGCCCGTCGGCGGCCACATCAGCGTCGTTCCGCGGGACTTCATCTCAGGCAAGACCCCCTCCCGAAGAAATCGCGCCAGAAGGCGGGCAGATCGAACGGCCGATTCACGTGCGTCGGTATGCGGGTTTTCACGGTAGCAGACGAGGCCGTTCGCATTCGCCGCCATAACCTCAGTAAAAGTCGCATGAAGATCAAAGACGCCGAAGATCGGCAATGTCTCCGCCCCAGGAACAGTGCGAATTCGTCGCAGTAGCTCGCCTTCGAGATCGTCGCATTCGTCTGTGACCCCGGCCCCATGCAGCGCGAGCCAGATCGCGTCGATCGACTTCCTCTCCATCGCTGCGCGCAGATCGTTGTCAAGTTCCTGCCAGTACTGCTCGAATACCGCGTGATCGATCATCGCCGAGGGAAGCGCGGCGTATTCCACCGAAGCTGCCAAGTCCCAATCCTGCGCTTCGGCAACCTTCAGGAAGCCGTCGATCATCGAAGCGTCACCGCGCCTTGCCAGCAGATCGTCGCCCCGTCGCCGATCGAAATCCCCGAAACTGGTCTGACCGGCCAAGAACGTATGGGTCTCGTGAAAGAAACCGGCGAAGAAGACGCTGGGTCGACGCTTCATCTTTCGCAACGCCTCCGCACAATTCCTAGCACACAGCGCCATACATGCTCGATACGTTCTATAATATAGGACATTAGCACTAGCCTCCTCGCATCCAAGTAAATGGTCAAAATACCTATTCGTCAACTGCTCTATCGGGAAGTTTCGTCATTTAGAGAGCGCATAAGCCGCGCCGCAGTTTTCACATCCACCATCCATTGGCAGCTATCGTTCTATATTGTAGTATAATGGACAATGTGCCCGGGTACGCAACTCGTGGCATGACGACATAGATTGAGGAGACAGGCATGGCAGGAGCCAAGGAGCAGCAGAGCCCCACGGTGGAAGCGCGGATACAGTCGATAGCGCGTGCCAAGGCGCTGCTTGACGCGATGGGGGAAGGCGAATGGGTCTCGCTCAGGGTTCTGGCGGCCAGAACCGGCCTCGTGAAAACGACGGCGTTCAACCTCGTCAATGCCCTCGTCGAGACGGGGCTTGCAGAGCGGAACACCGAAACCGGCTCGTACCGGCTGAGCCTGCAGCACGTCGTTTACGGGCGCGCAGTGGAGCGCAGGCTGGACATTCTGACTGTCGCCCGCCCTCACCTGATTTCGCTTTGCGCCGAAACGCGCGAGACCATCAACCTGGCCCTGCCCTGCCCTGCTGACGCGACGATCGTCGAAAGCCTCGAGGGCAGCCACAACCTGCGCGTTTCGTCTTATTCCGGCACGCGCGCGCCCTATCACTCGACTGCGTGCGGTCGCGCACTTCTTGCCTACCAGACCGACCACTTCCGTCGTTTCATCTATGCGGTGGGGCCGCTGCTTCAGTTGACGCCCAACACGATTACCGCACCCGACGAACTCGAGCAGGTTCTTGACCGGTGCCGCAGCGAGGGCTGGACCGTTGAGATGGAGGAAAACGAACTGGGAAGTGCGTGCATTGCCGCGCCGATCTTCGGGCCTGGCGGGGGTGTGGTCGCTTCCGTTAGTATTGCTGGTCCGGCAGCCCGCTTCGACCCGCAGACCGTCTCCCGTTTCGGCAAACTGCTCGTCACCAACCTCGCCCGCATCAGCAACGACCTGACGCACTGAGC
This sequence comes from Pseudomonadota bacterium, assembly GCA_023388675.1. Lineage (GTDB taxonomy): Bacteria > Pseudomonadota > Alphaproteobacteria > Rhizobiales > Rhizobiaceae > Aerobium. The sequence continues at coordinate 22,992 of JAEWFU010000015.1, forward strand.
ACCAATGCATCGTCAGCCATATTCGATGCGCGGATCGACATAGGCGTAGATCACGTCCACAACGAGATTGATAGCGACGTAGAGCACCAGGATCACCACGATGCAGCCCTGTATCAGCGGATAGTCGCGCGTGCTGATCGCCTGGATCAGCAGGCGGCCCAATCCGGGATAGGTGAACACTGCCTCGGTGACGACGGCACTGCCTATAAAGCTCGCCATCATCAGGCCGACGACGGTGATGAACGGCAGCAGCGCATTGCGCATGATATGGACGCCGACGACCTGCCGTTCGGGCAAACCCTTGGCGCGCGCCGTACGCACATAGTCGGCGCGCAGCTCGCTCACCAGAGACGCGCGCAGGAACCGCGCCATGATGCCGGAGACATAGACGCCGAGCGTCAGCGCCGGCAGCAGCAGGTTGCGCATGGATCCCAGCGGGTCCTCCCAGAACGACACGTAGCCGGAGACAGCCGGCAGCCAGCGCAGCTCTACCGCGAACCACAGGATCAGCAGGATGCCGAGCCAGAATGTCGGCACGCCGAGCGCAAGCGCGCTCCAGGCCGACAGCGACCGGTCGAGCCAGGACCCCGGATAGATCGCGCTGGCGACCGCGACCGGCACGCCAAGCACGAGGGCGACCAGGGTTGCGGCGAT
>JAEWFU010000058.1 GCA_023388675.1 Pseudomonadota bacterium
GCCGATGGTGCATCTCGAGCACCTCGATGTCGAAATCGCCGGCGTCGAGCGCCCTGGCGGCCTGTTCCACAAGCGCGGCAAGCAGATTGACGCCGAGGCTCATATTGCCGGACTTGACGATGGTCGCATGGCGCGCCGCCGCCGCGATCTTCGCGTCATCCCCGTCCGAGCAGCCCGTGGTGCCGATGATATGCGCGATACGGGCCTGGGCCGCATAGCCCGCGAAAACCGTCGTGGCGGACGGGATGGTGAAATCGAGCACGCCATCGGCCTTCGCGAACACCGGCAACGGATCGTCGCTGATGGCGACGTCGAGCGGCTCCACACCTGCCAGTATGCCCGCATCCTGGCCGATGAAGGACGACCCCTCGCGTTCCACTGCGCCGACCAGCCTTGCGCCCGGCGTCTCGTGCACCGCGCGGATCAGCGTGCGGCCCATGCGGCCTGCTGCGCCTACGACGACGAGCCCCATTGTCACGCTGCGTTCCCCCCTTGTCTGGCAACCGGCTCGCCCTGTAACCGGTGAAAGCGTGCATACGCCCCGGTCTGGCTTTTCATCAGGCTCGAATGCGTGCCTTCCTCGACCACACGGCCTGCTTCCAGCACCACGATGTGGTCGGCCTTGACCACCGTCGACAGGCGATGCGCGATCACGATGGTGGTCCGGTCCTTCATGATCGTTTCGAGGGCCGCCTGCACGCGAGCCTCGGATTCGGTGTCGAGCGCGGAAGTCGCTTCGTCGAGAAGCAGGATCGGCGCATTGCGCACAATGGCGCGGGCGATCGACAGGCGCTGGCGCTGGCCGCCGGAAAGCGTGACGCCGTTCTCACCGACGGGCGTATCGTAGCCCTGCACCATGCCGGCGATGAACTCGTCGGCATGAGCGAGGCGTGCCGCTTCTTCTATTTCCGCATCCGTGGCGTCGGGCCGGCCATAGCGGATGTTGTCGCGCACCGAACCCTCGAACAGATAGGGATGCTGCGAGACATACGCGATGTTGGCGCGCAGCGACGCCTTGGTAACGTGCGCGATGTCCTGTCCGTCGATCAGGATCTTGCCTTCGGCCAGGTCGTAGAAACGCTGCACCAGCGCAACCACCGTCGACTTGCCGGCACCCGAGCCGCCGACGAGGGCGGTGGTCTTGCCCGCCTCGGCCACGAAGCTGACCGCACGCAGCACCGGAAGGTCGTCCGCATAGGAGAACGAGACGCCGTCGAACCGCATCTCGGCCCGAGACACGTCCAGCGGCTTGGCATCCGCCCTGTCACGCTGGCGCGGCTCCATATCGAGCAGTTCGTAGATCATGCGCGCATTGACAAGCGAACGCTCGAGATTGACCTGGACCCGGGCGAGCCTGCGGGCCGGATCATAGGCAAGCAGCAGCGCGGTGATGAAAGCGAAGACCGAGCCGGGCGGCGTGCCTGCGGCGGCGGCGTTATAGGCCGAGTAGGCGATGACGCCGGCGATTGCAAAGCCCGCCAGCGCCTCGGAAATCGGCGTGACGCGTTCGGAGACTCGGGCGATCTTGTTGGCACGGTTTTCCGCTTCGGCAACCAGCCCATCCATACGGCGCGCGAGTTGCTCTTCCATGGTGAACGCCTTCACCACGGCGATGCCCTGGGTGGTCTCCTGCATGGCGCCGACAAGGCGCGCGTTCACCTCCACCGCCTGCCGCGCCACCTTGCGTAGCCGCCGCATGATGCGGTTGACCGTAAAGATCAGCGGCGGGCCGATCAGCAAGGCAATGGCCGCAAGCATCGGGTCGAGCGCAATCATGGAGCCGACCAGGGCGATCAGCAGCACGGCATCACCGACGACCGACTTCAGCGTCATGCTCAGCATGTCACGAACGCCGAGCACGTTCTCGTTGATCTGCGCTGCAAGCCGGCCGGAGCGCTGCTCGGTATAGAAGTCCAGGCCGAGCTTCATGAGATGGTCGAAGATGCGGCGCTGGTAGCGGGCGACGAGATTGTTGCCGATCTTGGCGAGAATGACCGCCTGCCCGTATGTGGCCACACCCCGAACGAGGAAGACGAGGATGACCGCGCCGCAAATCCAGGGGATCAGGTCGAAGCGTTCTTCATAGAAGATGCCGTTGATCAGCGGCCGCATCACCCATGGGATGAAGGCGGTTGCGAGCGCGACCGCGAGCAGGCAGCCGATGGCGGCGACGTAGAGCCCGACATAGTCGCGCGCATTTTCCGCCAGTACGCGCTTGAGCACGGGGAGGACGTCGCCTCGCAGGGCCTCGAACGCTCCCTTTTCGTCTTTTACCGCCAAACCGTTCTTCCCGGTCATGCCTTTTCCGCGCTTGGCTATGCCCTTTCGCACAGGCTCATGCAATCGGCAATCCGCAGACCTTCTGACTCCGGGTCAGGCACTCACCCAGTGCCGTCCCTCCGTCTCGACACCGAACCGCGCCGGCGTCTGGGCATAGGCGGCCAGTCCCGAAAGGGCGGCGAGCGGATGGGTGATGACATAGACGGGCATCGCCCTGACCAGCTCGTTATGCGGCGCCTTGTCCTCGAAGGCGGCGCGGAAGCGGCCGTTCTTGAGGGCCGGGACGATCTTCTGAGCGATACCGCCGGTGAGGAAGACGCCGCCGCGACTCATGAAGATCAGCGCCAGGTCGCCGGCCAGCCGCCCCAGGCAGGTGACGAAGATGTCGAGCGCTTCGCTCGCGGTCGTATCGCTGTTGTCCAGTGCCGCGCTGGTGATCTCGGCCGGCGTCGAAAAACGTGGCGTGGTCTGGTCTGCCCTGGCGACCGCCCGGTAGAGATTGACGAGGCCGCGGCCGCACAGCATCTGCTCCGCGGAGATACGGCCCTCGATCTTCTCGATATGCGGAAACACCTCGAAATCGCGCGGACTGCGTGGACCGATGTCGACGTGGCCGCCCTCGCCGGGGACGGGT
>JAEWFU010000069.1 GCA_023388675.1 Pseudomonadota bacterium
TGAAAGTTGCGGCGATCCTCGAATTCGTTGCCGGCTGTATTGCGAAACCGGGCATCGACCAGCTCAAGCAGTTTCTTCTGCATCGGCAGGGCGGCGTGATCGCCCCCGGCGATACGGTCCTGAACGAGCTGCAGCGATCGCACCATCTGGTAGGGGGCCAGCCTGGCCGCCTCGGTCTGCGCCTGCGCCTGCGCTTGACCGAGACCGAAGGCCGCAAGCGCCAAAGCGGCGAGCGCCATACCGCGCCGCGATGTCACCTCGGCACCTCGACGAAGATCTCGATGCGGCGGTTCGCGTCGGCAAGCGGGTCTTCGGCGACCTTCAGCTTGCGGTCGGCGAAGCCGGCAACCTCGCCGATACGATCTTCCGCCAGACCACCCCGAACGAGCATGTAGTAGGCGGCGTGCGCGCGCGCGGTGGAAAGGCGCCAGTTGTCGTATTCCGCATTGTGGAAAGGCCTGCCATCGGTGTGGCCGTTGATGCGGATCGTGCCTTCATGCTGGCCGAGCGTGCGACCGATCTCTTCCATGGCAAGCACAAGCTGGCCCTGCGGCACGGCGGAGCCGATCTCGAACATGCCGTAGTTGAGTTCGTCCGTCACCGATATGAGGATGCCTTCCGCCTGCGCGACCACGGAGATGGTGCTGTTCAATTCCGACTCTCGCCCGAACGCGTCGGAGATTTCCTGTCGGATCTGTTCTGCGAGTTGCGTCGTTTCAGCAAGCGCGCCTTCCTCGTTAAGAAGTTGCTCGGGCTCGGCCGATGCCTGCGGCTGTTCCATGGTTTCGGCAGGGGGCACGGTCTCTTCGAGCGCTTGCGACGGCTCAACCATCGCTGTCACAGCCTGGACCTCTTCGGTGCGCTCGCCGTCTTCAGCAGGCTGTGCCTGCCCCCCCGTCGTACGGAATACGTCCAGCTCTGCCGCGTCCTCCGCCGTGGCGATCTCCTGCGACCAGAAGTCGGGCGCGAACGGGTCGCGATAGGATTCACCGCCCTGTGCGCCGGTTGCCGGGCCGGAGGTCTGCGCTCCCCCGTCGCCCTTGGCCGAAATATTCTGGAGGGTAGCCGTTTGTGCAGCAATCTCGGCCAGAACCGCGTAGGGGTCGGAGAACAGATGCTGGTCGGAGGTCTTGCGGTCGGCCGACTGGTCGATCGAGTTGGCGTGTTCGCCAGGGCCGGACCGCTGGTCGCGCGAGCCGGCGGACTGATCCGAGGTTTCTTCCGTATCGTTGTTCGAGCTTTCCGGCGACGTGGAGCTTTCACCGGGGTCGTCCAAGCCCTTGCTGGCCGGCGCGGTGTCGACCAGCGTCATCGGATTGAAGTAGCTGGCGATCGCGGCCTTGGTGTCCTCATTGGTGGCGTTGACCAGCCACATGACGAGGAAGAAGCACATCAAGGCGGTCATGAAATCGGCGAATGCGATCTTCCAGACGCCGCCGTGATGGCCTTCCTCATGGTCTCCGCCACCGCGTCGGACGATGATGATCTCTCGCTTGCCCTCCTCGGCATCGAACGCACTCATGAAAGGGCCTCCGAGAGGGCCGTCGACCACTCGGCGAGTCGGGTTTCGAACATGCTGTCATCGATCGCTACGGAAATGTCGAAATCCACGGTTTCGGTGAAATCGAGCTGGTCGGCGTATTTGGGGAGCTTTTCCTTCAGCGCTTCGTAAAGCGGAAGGCTGCCGCGTACCCGGATGCGCACTGCCTCGTCGTCGTCGAGCGCGTCGCGGATCACCGATGCCAGCCGCTCGATGGAGCGCTCGCGTACATCGTCTGTCAGTACCACGCCCAGTATCCGTGCGGTGACGGCCGGCGTCAGCTCGACGACGCGCGTTTCCATGGTTTCGATGCTCTTGAGAATGAGCCCGCTGGCCTCGTCGGCAAAGCGCTGCTGGAGTGCCGCGACTTCCTCGGCATGCTGCGCGCGGTGGGTCTCCATAGCTTCGGCATGCTGCTGCTCAAGGCGCTCGGTCAGTTCGGCTTCGGCGGCCGCAACCGCATCCGCCACCAACGCATCCGTATCCACCGGATCGAATGTCGGAAAGTCTGGAAGTGCCGGCAATCCGGCATCGGGAACGGCAAAGCTCGGCGCCGGCGTAAACACGCCGGCGTTTTCGAGCGGCCGTGCGCCGAAATCCTTCAATGCGTTGGCCAGGGCATTGGAAGCCATCAGGCGGCAAGCTCCTGGCTCGTCCACTTACGCAGGATCAGCGCGGACCGCTCCTCGTTGAGATCGACCATCTGGGCCAGCCGGTCCTGCGGTGCCGGCTTGATCTTGAAGCGGATGTCGTCGGCCATATGGTCGGGGAAGCTGTAGCCTTCGCCGTTCTCACCGCCCATCACGTCGGGAAGCTGCATGGAGTCGAGCGGGTTGGGCAGGGAAAGCTGGATGTCGTCGAAATTCATCGCGTCATCGCCTTCCTTCTTGGTGATCGCCGCCATCATCGGGCGCAGGCCGAACCAAGACACCAGGAAGACAACCACGATGAAGGCGAGGGCATTGACCATCGTTCCGGTGTGGCGGCCGGCCATTTCGAGCCAGCCGGGCGCGGCCATCTCGGTGCCGACCATGCTTTCGATGAATTCGACGGAGGAGACGTTGATGCTGTCGCCGCGCGCTTCGTCGAAACCGGTCGCCGAAGCCACCACCTGGCGGATCTCGGCGATCCGCTGCTCCATGAGTTCCGGCGTCGCACTTTCGCCGAGCACGGCGGCGAGACGTTCGCTGTTGACCACGACCGCGATCGACAGGCGCTCGACCGTATAGCCGTTGCTGACGGTTGCGACGCGCTTGGAATTGAGCTCGTAGTTGGTGGTCTCCTCGCGCCGTTCGCGCTGCTCGGACGAAGCCGGCCCTTCTCCGCCCTCGACGTTTTCTTCCGGGAGGTTCTGCTGGACGGTGGTGGGCGGCGCGGCCTGGCGCTGGCTGGCTTCATCATTGGCGCGCACGGACTGCACGGAGCGCGCCACCTGCGATTCCGGATCGAAGATGATCTCCTCGGTTTGGCGGCTGTCGGTGTTGATGTCGGCCTTGACGCTGGCGCGGAAGTTCTCGTGGCCCAGATAGGGTGACAGCGCGCGGCGGATGTTGTCCTCGATCTGCGTCTCGACGGTACGTTCGACCGTGAGCGAGCGGGTGAAGCTGTTGTTGGCCGGATCGTCGCCGGCGGCGAGCAGATCGCCGGATGCGTCGAGTACCGTCACCTTGTCGGCGTTGAGCCGCGGCACGGCTGCTGCAACGAGATGACGGATCGCGACCGCTGCCTTGATGCCGTCGTCCCGGCCGGCGCGGATCACGACCGAGGCGGTCGGTGCCTGCTCCTCGCGGCGGAAGCTGGCACGCTCCGGCATGACGATATGAACGCGCGCCGACTTGATGCCGGCGATGGACTGGATGGTGCGGGCGATCTCGCCTTCCAGCGCCCGAACGCGGGTGATTTCCTGCATGAAGGAGGTGAGGCCGAAGGAACCGACATTGTCGAAGAGTTCGTAGCCGGCGTTGCTGCTGGTCGGCAGGCCACGCTCGGCAAGCAGCATACGCGCCTGGCCGGTGCTTCCGACCGGCACCATGACGCTCGTGCCTTCGCTCGACACGTCGTAGCGGATGCCGGCTTCGGCGAGCGCGATGCCGATCTGGCCGACGTCGTTCCGGTCGAGCCCGACATAGAGTGTCTCGAAGGATGGCCGATTCAGATAGATCGAGGCCGTCAGAATGATGGCGATGACGGCCGCACCGACGCCGCCAAGCATGGCGAGGCGCTTGGGGCCAAAGCTGCGGAGATTGGCGATAAGGGACTGGATTTGATCAGGCACGGCTTCACGCTCCGGAAATGCGGCGTGTCCAGAATAGGCAGCGAAGCTTGTGCGAAAATGAAATCGGGCCGCCAGCCTGGCGGCCCGAGGAACATCCGGGTGGTTACTTGGCGTTTCGAGTGGGTCAGTCCATTGCCGAACGTGCCAGCGCGAGGACTGCGCCAAGCCCGGCTCCGGCAGCCAATGCCAGCACGAAGACCGCCGAGAGAGACAGGCCGCGGGGCTTCACCGACGGCAGTGCCGGCGAGATGATGCGGGCGCTGGTGGTGTTCAGGCCCTGCTGTTCGTCGAGCTCGCGCGCACGCACCAGATACGACTCGTAGACCATCTGGCTTGCCTGGGCCTCGCGCTGCAGTTCGCGGAACTGGACCAGCGCCTGCTTGGTGCCCAGCGACTGGTTTTCGGATTGGTTGAGCATGGTGACGAGCTGCGCCTGGTTCTGGCGCGCGCGATCGAGTTCCTGTTTGGCCGAAACCGCGATCCGGCGCAGTTCCTCGTCGATCTGGCTGCGCAGCGCAGCAACCTGTTCACGCACACGGATCAGCTCGGGATGCCGGCCCATCAATTCGCGGCTCAACGCACGCTCTTCGCGTAGCGTCGTGACGTAGGACGAGCGAAGGCTGGCGATCGTACTGGAGAGAAGTGCCTCCGGCAGGGATTCGATGCTTGCGCCGCGCTCGGTCATCCCGCGAATCTGCTCATACTTCTCCTCGGCGCGCGAGGCCTCCACTTCGGCCCGGGTCAGTTCGGCGCGAAGCTGGCGAACCTGTTGCTCGCTGACCAATGCGCCGTCTGCATCGACGATGCGGTTTGCGGCGCGGTAGTTCTCGACCGCCTCTTCAGCGGCGGCAAGGTTTGCCCGCAACTCGTCCAGCCGGCCGAAGAGCGCGTCGGAAGCCTGCCTTGCCGTATCGCCGCGCTGTTCGATTTCGGAACTCACGTAAACTTCGGCGATGGCGGAGGCGAGACGGGCAGATTTGTGCGGGTCGCTCGTGCGGACACTGATGTCGACGATGTAGCTTTCCGGTGCCCGCCACACGCTGACCGACTCCCACAGCGCACGCAGAGCCTGAATTTCCGGCGACTCGCCTGGTCCTGAGCCCCCAAGTCCGAGCGCATCCTTGAAACCGGAAAGCATTCCGCGACGCATGCCGAAATCGGGGTCTGCCGCCAGATTTTCCTGGACAACCACCTTGCGCAGCACGCTGTCAGAGATCATTACGCGCATCTGGCTTTCGACGACCGCCGTGTTGGCCTCGGCGGTTTGTGCAGGTGGCGTAACCTCGTTGTCGACGACACGCAGGCCGCGAGGATCGATCAGGATACGGGTCGAGGAGACGTAGGTGGATGGCAGCAGCGCTGCGACCAACACCGCGCCGACCGCAAGCAGGATCATCGTGGTGACGATCAGGCGCAGATTGTCTCGCAGCGTACCGACCAGCTTTCGAAGGTCGATAAAGGCTGGTCCAGACGCCTGCTGCGTTCCGCCGCCGCGATAGGAAGTCATGTCCTCATAATTCGCCAAAGTCATCTGCCGCACCCCTATCCTATGCCGGAACACCCCGGCGCTGGAACAACTGCTTCTCTAAAGTCCTACAAACGCACCGGCGAACTGCGCCACGGCCCGCGGGCCGCGGGCCGGATCACGACGGATCGAACGAAAAATCATCGCCAATCCCGCGCGGTATGTGCCGAGGCGCACCGCGACGGACGCGAGATAGCTCAGCATCGCCGCCTCGGTGCTGCGGCGGAAGTCGGCCAGCCGCTTCGCATCGAGCCGCGCTGTGATTGACGGATCGGTGTAGACGGCTTCGATGCCCGGCTTGACCGCATCGAACGGCAGCAGGCGCGTATGCATCGTACTCGTCTCGTGAACACGATAGCTCATGACGTAGAGACCCGGCACGAACAGGAAGTCGGTGCGTGCGGCGGCCAGGCACCAGAAATGCCAGTCCTCGAGCTTTTGCAGGTTTTCGTCGAAGCCGCCGCAGGCGTCGAATATTTCGCGCCTGACGATCTGGGCGCCGACCACCATGCAGTTCTTCTGGACTATGCTTTCCAGCACATCCCCGGTCGGCTTGCGGCGCATAGCCCTAAAATGGCGGCGGCTTCCCGCTGAAGCGCCATCGTGCCGGATACGGTCGTAATCACCGTAGACAAGGCCGGCCTCCGGTTTCGTTCCGGCGGCTTCGAGGAGCTGATCCAGTGCGCCGGGCCGCGCAAGGTCGTCGGCGTCTACGAAATAGAGCCACTCGCCGGAAGATTCACGCACACCGATGTTGCGTGCAGCCGATACGCCGACAGAGGCCTTCATGGTTATGACGCGAACGCGCGGGTCGCCGCAGGAAGCCGCCACGTCGCCGCTGCCATCGGTCGAGCCGTCGTCGACGACGATCACCTCGCCGACGCAATCGCCCTGCGCCAGAACGCTGGAGATGGTGTCCGCGATGAAGGCGGCGGCGTTGCGCGCCGGAATGACGGCACTGATCGAACCCGACCTTGCCGCCGGGTCCTCGGAGGTTTTGTCCCGATTCAGGTTCCGGGCTGCCTGCCTGTCCACGAATTGAACTCCACGCTGTTTCGAAACGACACAGGCGCTGTTTTGCCGTGCTCGTTGTCCCAGCCGTTGCAAATCACGGGCCAACGGTGGTTCGGGCAGGGCAGGCGGATATGTTCAGCCTCGCGTGGGTAAACGGCACGCCGCTTGCTTCCACCATCGTGACGGAAGTTGCGCGTAGAAGGATCGTCTGGGCGGCTGAATGCACCACAAGAACGGCATGCTCGTATTTCTGGGATCGAGGATCGCCTCGGCAAGCCTGAACCTGCTTGCCGTCGCGGTCTTCACGCGTCTTGGAGGCGTCGAGACGTACGGCACCTATCTGCTCGTGCTCGCATGGTCGTTCATCCTCCACGGAACGATGACCTTCTGGATCGATGAGGCCTTCTTCGCTCGTTTTCGCGAGACGGCACGCATTCGCTACATCTCAAGCGCCCTGGCGATGAAGCTTACATCCTTGGCGATCGTCGCGGCACCAATGGCATTGCTCATCTGGAATGGCACGCTCACGCCGATGTTCGCACTGGCGCTGTTCATGATGACGGCCGGGCTTGCCATCCACGAGTTCGCGGTCACCGTGCCGCGCACGCGGATGACGCCTGCCTTGTCGGCCACCGCGACGATGCTGCGATCCGCGCTGACAGTGGGATTAGGCAGTACGGCCTTGACGCTCTTTGCCGATCAGGCGGTGGCGCTGCCGATCGCGGTCGCCAGCGCCTACCTCATCTCGGCCATCCCAATGTTCGTTACCTATCGGCGCGAGCTCTTTCGCGGGTTCAGGCGCGAAACTGTCGTTGAACTTCTTCGCTACGGCTGGCCGCTGATGCTGGCGGGGGGCACCTGGGCCCTTGCGCAGAACGTCGACCGTCTGGCACTCGGTCACTTCCACGGCTCGGCGAGCATCGGTCCCTATGGCGCGATGGCCGATTTCCTCAAGCAGGGTTTCTTCGTGTTCGGCGAAGTCGTTGCGCTTTCGCTGGTGACACTTGCCAAGCGTGCCGCGTCGGAAGGCCGCCACGGCGATGTCAAGCGCGCGCTCAACGAGGCGATGCGTACCATCGCCGTCATCACCGTATTCGGGTCGATCCTCGTTCTGGCCCTGCAGGACACGATCGTCACGGTCTTCTTCGGCGCGCAGTTCCACGCATCGGCCAAGGAACTGCTGCCGCTGCTGCTGGTCGCGAGCTCTATCCTCGTCTTCCGCACCTATTATTTCGGTCAGATCGTCTACTTCCTGCCGTCCGGACTGCTGCAGTTCTACGCCTCCGCGTTGCAACTCGGCGTCACCGTCATCCTTGTGGCGCTGCTGGTACCCGAGATGCGCGAGCATGGTGCGGCCATCGCCCTGATTGCGGGCCAGTGCACAAGCTGTGCGGTGGTGATGTTCTGGCGCACCACATCGTTCCGCATGCCGGTGCCGCTGCTGGACATCGTATGGATCGCAACGGCCGGCTTTGCCGTGTGGCTTGCCCATCTCGCGCTGGCAAGCGTGATCCAGCAGGATCTGGTGCGCATCATCGCCGACCTCGTGCTGATCTCGGGCAGTGCAGGGATGGTGCTCTGGTACTACGATCTTTTTGCCGCGCGGCTGGTGGTGAGGCATGTGCTCGCCTTTGCCCGCTGACTTGAACAAGGCCGACAGGAGTTTGGCGCTTTGAATGGAGACGACGCGATGAACGCGAGACCAGTCATTCTCGCCGAGGGCTCAAACCACGATCTTATGAGCCGGATCGACCGCGCAGCGGCGCTGTGGCTGCGGCGGCATCCGATGCAGCTATCGCTCGATCGACCGGTCGTGAGCTTCACCTTCGACGATGTGCCGGACAGCGCCGTCGCCAATGGCGCCGGCATCCTCGATCAGCATGGTTGTCGGGGCACCTTCTATCTTGCTGGCGGTCTGGCCGGTGCAACATCCGGTTCGTACAAGTTCTTTGTGCCGTCCGACGTGCCGCGTCTCCTCGACCAGGGCCACGAAGTCGGGTGTCATACGTTTTCGCATCCGGTGGTACAGACGCTCGATGCGCGCAGGCTCATGGAGGAGTTCGACCGCAACAGGCAGTGGCTGATCGCCGTCGACCCGCGCGCCGATCCAGTCAGCTTCGCCTACCCCTACGGTGCCGTCGGCTTCTCGCAGAAAGCGCTGACCGCGCGGCGCTTTTCGAACAGCAGAGGCGTGCGGCATGGCCTCAACATAGGCTCAGCCGACCGCGCGCAACTCCTCGCCGTCCAGCTCTACGACTGCAGGCTCGACGAAAAGCGCCTCGACGCGATCATCGACGAGGCGGTCCGCAGCGAAGCCTGGCTGGTATTCTACACCCATGATGTGCAGGACGGGCCGAGCGAGCACGGATGCTCGCCGCGGCTGCTTTCGCTGGCGGTCGAGCGCGTATTGGCCGCGGGCTGCACCGTTGCGCCGATGCGAGATGCCATGGCGATCGCTGGTGGTGCAGAAAAGTCGCATCAGTGACGAGTTAAAGCGTTTTCTGAAGCAGCCTTGCTACGGAATCTTGACGCGAATCAAATGGATACCTATCACTTCGCATGTAAGCGGGTTTTGGATGGGCAGGGGTGATTCGGGAATCGACACGGGTGAAGTGTCGATTGTTTGCCGTGATTCCGCTTCCGATCTTATGCCATGCCGTCCCGCCGGGGCGTGTCTTGCAGGCTTTGTCCTGCCGCTAAGAAGAGTTTGTCCGTAACGGCGTTGTCTGGGCGGTCTCGCGATGTCGTGGGGCGTTGGCTGGATTCGCGCTTGCGTTTGCGAGTTCCCGACAATCACCGCGCCATGATGGCCGGCAACCCGACGGACCGATGACACAGGCCGCCCCGATTCAGACGACGCAGGACGCCCCCGGACCGGTGACGTCGCGCGCGGGGCTTGCGCGGTTCATGCGCCGCACCTGCGGCGAGATCGGTGCCGACCGCTACATGCTGGTCGAGCCATTCGTGGAGCGGGGCCCGAAATCCGTTCGCATCATCACGTCCAACTGGATATTCGACGCGCTCGAGGATTTCGGTACGGCCGGCATTGCCGCGATCATCGAGAGCGGCAATGCCGTGGGTGCGGGTATGCAGCCTCGCGCCCTTGTGACAGCGGAGGCAGCCTTTCTTTCCCCGGAGGAGAAGCGCGCGCTGCGCGACCATGGCCATGGCGAAATCTACTGTCAGAAGCTTGATGCTGGCGGAACGCGCGTCTTCGCGCTGTTTTCCAGTGAAGCCCGGCAGAGCATTGATGCCGCTGCGCTCGCGCGTGTGCATATGACCTGCAGCTATGCTCTCAACCAATTCCTTGCTGCCACCGGCAGGCGTGCCTCCCACGATCCGCTTTCCGAGCGGGAGCGTGAATGCCTAGCCTGGGTTTCGCAGGGCAAGACGACCGACGAGGTCGCGGTGATCCTCGGTGTGTCGTCCAACACCGTCAACAGCTACGTCGCACACGCGATCCAGAAATTTGGCGCAAGCAATCGCGCCATGGCGATCGCCACGGCTATCAGAAGCGGAATCATTTAGATGGCTGGGGGCAGGGCTCGGGGGAGCATGAAATGTATGACGAAGAAAAGCTGACGGCATGGACCCTGCCGGCGGAATGGAGTCCGCAACCGGTGACGGGGATTCCGGATGCCGTGCGCGCATGCCGCAGGATCGCGGACGCGATGAACGCCGAGGGGTTCAGCCTGCTGTTTTTGTCGCCGCAGGGTGAGAGCAGGCGTCTGGCTCCGGTCTTCGACAGCGATTTTCCCGGCGTGTCTTCGTTTTCGAAGGCACTGTCCGCACGCAACGCGAGCGGGTTTGCGCGGCAGATCGCTGAAGCTGCCGTACCGCTCTGGTGGCGTCCGGCAGGCACTCCGCCATTCCCGAGCGCCACTGCGCGCTGCTGGGCGGACGAGATAGCGAATCCGGCGGAGTCGGAAACATGCGGGATCGCGTTTCCGGTTTCGCTGGAGCATGGACGTAGCGGCGCAATCGCTTTCGCAGGCAGCAACATCGTGATCGATGAGGCTGGTTTGTGCGACGCGCATGCGCGCTGCTTTGCCCTGTTCGGAGAGGTTGCTAGGCAGCGCCTGCAGGACTGCGCCAAGGTTCTGCCTGTGTCGAAGCGCGAGATCGAATGCCTGCGGCTGACAGCCAACGGCATGACCAGCGAAGATATTGCTTCCTCGCTTGGTCTCTCGGTGCACACGGCCAACCAATACCTGACTAATTCGACGCACAAGCTGAATGCCGTCAACCGCATCCATGCGGTTGCCAAGGCGCTTCGCAGCGGCCTGATCGACTGAAACTACTTGCTTGCGACCGCCGGTTCGCTTTTGCGTATGCGGGCGCACTCCAGCGCCGCTTCCAGGAATGCGTTGTTCTCCAGCGGATCGGGCGACGCGTTGTCGAACGAGACGTAGTTGACCTCGACGGATGCGTGCCTGGCGGTCATCGTCAGCGCGAAATAGACGGTGACGCCCACCGGTCGCAATTCGAGGTCGAGGACGATGCGCGGGGCGTGGTTCCAACTGGCATGGGCCTCGCCGCCATGGCCCAGCCGCAACGTACCGGGCTCGAAGTAGAGCTCCGCGGCGGAATCGACGAGATCGGCAACGCTGGCGAACCGTTCAAGGCGAATGTAGGCGATATAGTCGCCTACATCGACAAGGCGCAGTTCGCTCACGACCTCCTTGATCGCGTTGGCCACGATGATCTCTCGTGTGGAGGAATGCGGCTGACGGTTCATGACGTCACCTTACCCGCAGCTGGTGCTGCCTTGTTAGTGTATAGGACCCGAACGAGTTCGGCGACCGCCTGATAGAACTGAGGCGGGATCACACTATTCACTGAAACTTGATCGTACATGGAGCGCGCGAGCGCCACATCCTCGAAAACCGGAATCTCGTGCTCTTCCGCGATCTCCCTGATCTTCAGGGCGACCAGATCCTTCCCCTTGGC
>JAEWFU010000082.1 GCA_023388675.1 Pseudomonadota bacterium
CGGCCCTGCGCGCTGAGCTGCGTTGGCTTCGATCTCGGGCGCCCGGTCGGCGGACCGGGCGGTCGCCTCCAGCGGTTCTTCCTCAGAACGGCTTTTCGGCTTTCTCGGTGCGATAGAGACTTACCGCGACCTCGCGCGATTTTACCCGCGGTCCTCTTGCAACCTTGCGCCAGGCGTCGAGCGTGGCCTGGTCTCGCCAGCATTCGAAGAGATTGACGCGCTCCGGATCGACAGCATCTACGCTTATGGAGAAGTCGAGACAGCCGTCGTACGCTCGCGCGCGTTCGACCATGCCCTTGAAGGATTTCACGGCGCTGTCGTGTTTGTCTGCGTCCATGTGAGTATAGCCGGCTATGATAATCATGCGATTTCTTGTTCGGTTGGTGCTCTTTCCGGCGAGACGTCGCCTGGCAACGTCTGAAATGGTGATCCGTGTGGATCGGGATCTGAACGTCAGGCCCCTTTCACATAGCCGGCGGCTTCGACGATCCGTCCGTCCCGGACCCGCATGATGTTGACGCCTCGAATGCGATCGGCATCGCGCTCGCTCCAGCGAAGCCGCCAGCGAATGATCCCCCGATCCCCGCTCGTCCAAATCTCCTCCGCTTCAAAGACGAGGTTTGAAGAGGATGCGATCCCTTTCCAGAATTCGAGGCAAGCTTCGCGCCCGTCGTAACGCGCTCCATCAGGGGCGGGATTCGTATTTTCAAGAATGCAGTCCTCACCGATCAGATCATCGAGGTCTTCCGGGCGATGCTTTTCGAAGGCATTGTGAAAACGCTCGACGATCGCGCGCGTGGTCTTCCTGTCGATATTCATCCTTCGTCTCCTGAAATCCGGACCGGGAAAGGCTTTCGGCCTCGGTCCAGGGTTGTCGATGTTGAGCGCTGGTAGGGTGCTTCGCTTATTGCGGCAGTGGGGCCGACTGACCGGGTACTTTGGAGTAGCCCAGCGCTTCGGTGATCCGTCCCTCGCGGACATGCATAATGTTGACGCCCCGAATGGATTCGCCGTCGCCGAAGTTGAAACGCCAGCGGATGACGGCGCGGTCGCCCATTACGATCGTGTCCTCGACGTCGAAATAGGCAACGGGATCAGCGGCCAGGGCCGTCCAGAATGCGAGGCAGGCCTCATATCCCTCGTAGCGTGTGCCATCAGGCGCCGGCTGTATCGACTCCATGACGCAATCCTGCGCGATCAACTGGTCGAGAATTCCAGGGGTGTGGTCCCGAAACGCCTGGTTGAACCGGCGGATGATCTCAGCCGTCTCGTTCGTCTGCATAATTTCCTCCTAGTCAGACAGGTCTGTCTATTCACATCATACAGACCTGTCTGCTAGTGTCAACGGCATGAACAAAACCGCTTCGCAGACCGACACCGGAGCAAGCGCCGCGCGTCGCCGCTTGCTCGATACAGCAACCCGTCTTTTCTACACCGAGGGTATCCGGGCAGTAGGCATCGACCGCATCATCGCGGAAGCAGGCGTCGCCAAGGCGACGTTCTACAACCATTTCCCGTCAAAGGATGATCTCGTCCTCGCGTATATCGAAGAGCAGGACCAACTTGGCCGGATGGCTATCGCGGAGCTGCCTGCGCAAGCCCCAAGGGATATGATCGCTGCTGTCATGGGGCGGATCAGCGAGGCTGTGAGCGCGGGAGGTTGGCGGGGCTGCCCCTTTCTCAACGCAGCGGCCGAGTATCCCAACCCCGCCAGCCCTGTGCGGCAGGCCATCGATGCGCGGCGTGTTTGGCATCACGGGGTCCTTCGGGACCTCCTGGAGGAGGGGGGTGATCCGGCTCCAGCCGTCACCGCTTCGCTGCTCGTCGCCGTGTCGGACGGCCTGCTCGAAGCCGCATATCTCGACGATCCCGAGGACATCCCCGCCCTTGTCAACGAGGCGCTGGAGAGGTTGTTGGTCCGATAGTGCAGCCGCAGGATTGCGAGAAGGGAGGCGAGGCCCCAATCCGACCCCGCGCGACCGCCTTTACCGGACGGGCTGTTCCAGCGCGAAGGCCTGCGTACCGGCCTTGCAAGGCTGACGTTGGCGAGGTGGTAACAAATTACCGTGCCGCAAAGATGCCTCCTCCGATTGGGGGACCGGCGTACCCCTAGACAGCCGAAGTCGCGAGGCTGACACTTCTGCATCGAGCGCAGGAACTACACGATCAGGCCCCGGGCGGGCCATCGGGCAGGGGTGGTTCATGATGCTGGCAAACCGGCAGGACGGGATCTCCGTCCATCATCACAACATCTGCATTATCGGCTCCGGGCCGGTCGGCATCGTCACGGCTCTGGAACTGGCACGCCGGGGACAGGCGGTAACGCTGCTGGAATCGGGCGCGCATATGGCAAGCGAGGCGGCGTGCCGTCACTCGCGGGCCGAGATCGTCGGTTCGCCGATGCACGCCGACATGACCGTGGCCGTGCAGCGCAGCTTCGGCGGCACGTCGAACCTGTGGGGTGCGGGCTGCGTGCCACTCGATCCGATCGACTTCGAGCGCCGTCCCGGCCTGACCGATGCTTCGTGGCCGGTCGACTACCGCGACTTCGCCCGTCATTTTGCCGATGCGAGCCGCTATGCCAATTGCGGGCCGCCGGTCTTCGAGGACGAGCCGCCGGGCGTTGCCGTCGCCGATCGCAGCTTCCGCTGTTCGAACCTGATCCGTTTCGCCGATCCGGCGAGTTTCCGCACCGCGCATGAGGACGAGATCGGGCGGTCGCCGCACATTCGCATGCATCTCGACGCGACCGTCACCGGCATGGAGTTCGCAACCGATGGGAGGGTTGTGGCGCTGCTTGTGCGCAGTCGTACGGGCGAGGTCGCCAGGCTGAATGCGAGGGCATTCGTCGTCGCGTGCGGGGGCATCGAGACAGCGAGGCTGCTGCTCGCCGTGCAGCGCACAGCGCCCGGTGCTTTCGGCGGCGTCGGTGGACCGCTCGGACGCTATTACATGGGCCACCTTTCCGGCGAGATCGCGCAGATGCGACTGGCGAACGGCGCACTCGACGCCGGCTTCGACTTTTTCCGAGGTGCGTATGGGCGCTACGCGCGGCGGCGCATTGTCGCTTCGAACGACGTCCAGCGGCGCGAGCAACTGACCAACATCTCGTTCTGGCCGTTCATGCCGCCGTTCCGCGACGCCGCGCATCGCAGCGCCGTGCTTTCGCTGGCCTATCTCGCCCTCAGCGTTCCGGCCATCGGCCGGCGTCTTGTCAGCGAGCATCTGCGGGAGCGGAACTCGACTCCGCCTGCGCCCGTCGGGCCTCATCTGGGCAATCTCGTCACCGGCTTGCCGGAGCTGTTGCGCTTCATGCCGCGCTTCCTTCACGGGCGGTTCGTTGCCGAGACCCGGCTGCCGGGACTTCATGTCCGCAATGCCGGCCGGCGCTACGGCGTCCACTATCACGCCGAGCATCTGCCCCACGCGGACTCCCGGATCACTCTTTCCGATCAGTATGACGAACTCGGCATGCCGCGCGCGCGCATCGACATGCGGGTGTCGGATGCCGATGCCGCGCCGATCGTCAGGACGCACGAACTGCTCGGGGAATGGATCGCTCGCAGCGGGCTGGGCCGGCTGGAATGGCTTTGCCGCGAACAGGATCGTGCTGCACGCGTGCTCGCACAGGCGCCCGACGGTGTTCACCAGATCGGGACGGCACGCATGGGCGCCAACCCGCGGGCAGGGGTTGTGGACGGCGACTGCCGCGTCTTCGGTTCGCCGAACCTTTTCGTCGCCGGCAGCGCCGTTTTCCCAACCTCTGGTCAGGCAAACCCGACCTTCTCCGCGATCGCCCTTGCCGTTCGTCTCGCCCGGCACCTTGCCGCAGAAGTGCCGACGCATGCGATTGCAGCAGAATGAGGGACTCAAATACGAGGTCAGAAAGATGTTAGCGACGCCGAAACAGGTTATCTATCCAATGCGTTATCTTCGCCCCTTGTGGGAAAATCCGGCTGGCGCCGAGGCAGCGTTCGAGAGCGGCCTCGCTGACTTCCTGGGTGGTGGCGTCGACATTATACCGCTGGGCCGGGCTCGCGCGGGCATTCATCTTGCTGCCAAGTTTGCGCGGATGCGGGCCGGAGATCGCAACCGCGTGGTCATGCTGCCGCATACCATCCCGGACGTCGTCAATATGGTGCAATTCGCGGGTTGCGAGCCGGTCTTCGTCGACACGTTGCCGGATTCGACGAATATTGACTTCGACCACCTTGCCGAGATCGTGGATAACAAGACCTGCTGCGTCCTCATCACGCACTATCATGTCAATCAGGAGCGCATCGACGACATCAGGGAGCTTTGCCGGCAGCGTGACGTGATGCTGTTCGACGATTGCGCCATTGCGTTGGAAGGCGACTACCAGGGGCGGCGCATGGGTGCGATCACGGACGCGAGCATTTTCAGCATGTCCGGCTTCAAGTCCCTCAATTATGTCTGGGGCGGCGCGCTGGCGACCGGCTGTGATGACATTGCCGCCTACATGAAAGACGAACTTGCGGAGTTTCCCGAACTGAAGCCGGCCCAATACAAGGAGCACATGCTGGCGGTGCTGAAATACGATCTTGCCACGAGACCGGGCATTTTTTCCGGAGTGACCTTTCCGACCATCAGGCGCAAAACACGCGCCGGATCCGCGCAGGAGGCGCTAGGCTTCGTTCGGCGCGAAACGCAAGCGATAGAGGAGACGGTGCTGAGCCGCCCGAGACCGGGCGTGCTCGGCGAACTCGTACGCAAACTCGATACCGTAGGACAGCGGCTCGCGCATCGAAGGATGATCGCGGCGGTCTATGACCGGTTTTTCGCCGACCGCAGGGTGGCGCCCGAGGCCAGCGATCATGTGCGCGCCGGCTCCTGCTTCACCTTCTATCCTATCCTGGTCAACCCTGAGCGGCGCGACCGGATTTACCAGCAGATGGTCGAACGCGGCTATCACATCGGGCTCTCGGTGTATCCCAATGCACACGAGGCCGAAGCGTTTTCGAAAGTCGCCGGACGGTCGCGCAACATCTCGAAACTCGTACGCTCGATGATCTCGCTGCCCACGCATCCGCGTGTCACCCGCGATTACGCACAGGCGCTTGCCACGATGCTCTCGA
>JAEWFU010000087.1 GCA_023388675.1 Pseudomonadota bacterium
ACGGGCGACAGCCTGCCGCCACCGCAGGTCGAAATCGGCCCGCGTGAGCGGATGCTGCGGGAGTGGTCGCCGGTCGTCCGGCGCACCGGCCTTGCACCTGAGGTCGTTCTGCGAGCAGCGGATCGTGCGTCGGCAAACGGCACGGGCTTCGTTGTCGAGTTGCTCGCCTCGGGTGAAATCGACGAAGCAATCCTGTTCCGGGCCATCGCAGATGAATTGGACTTGCCATTCCTGTCCGGGATCAAGGCGAAGACACTGAAGGTGCCCGAGCGTTACCGCCTGGTGGCGCTGCGCCGTCCACGCGGCCTGCCGCTGGCGCTGCTCGAGCGACCGGATGGCACCACACGCCACGTAATCGCGACGCCCGACGTCGAAATTTCGGTCATGCGCGCTAGGCTGGAGGCATCGCCGGGACTGAAGACACGTCTCGCCGTGTCACCGCCGAGCGTCCTGCGCACCGCCATCTTGGAACTGACCAAGCGGCGATTGCTCGAAGATGCCCAGTACGGTCTCTTTCTTCGCCATACCGAGTTGTCGGCGCGCATCGTAGCCAATGCCTGGCAGGGGGCCTGTGTCGCGACGATCCTTGTCGTCTTGCCGCTTTGCCTCGTTTTCGCGGCGATGGAGACGATTTTTACGCTGCATCTGGTCGCCACGATCGCCTTCGGCGCCTGTGTTGCACTGCGCGTCCTGGCTTTGACCGCCGCGCAGCCCCTGAGGTTGCGCCCGCCGCCGCCCGTCGATCCGGCCGCGTTGCCAGTCTATTCCGTGATGGTGGCGCTTTATCGCGAGCGGGAGGTGATCCCGCAGCTTCTGGTCGCTCTTGGCCGGTTGCAATGGCCCCGCAGCAAGCTGGAAATCAAGCTCGTTTGTGAGGAGGACGATCACGAGACGCTGGCCGCGCTGCGTGAGCACAAATTGCGGCCGTGCATCGAAATCATAAAGGTGCCGCCAGGGCTGCCGCGCACCAAGCCGAAGGCGCTGGCTTACGCGCTGCCGCTTTGCAGCGGAGAATTCGTCACCCTATTCGATGCCGAGGACCGTCCCCATCCACTTCAGCTCATCGAGGCGTGGCAACGCTTTCGCGCCGAGGACGACACGCTCGCCTGCCTCCAGGCTCCGCTCGTCGTTACCAACGCATCGGCTAGCTCGCTCTCGCGCATGTTCGCGTTCGAATATGCAGGGCTCTTCCGCGGTGTGCTGCCATGGCTGGCCAGCCTGGGCGTCTTGCTGCCGCTGGGCGGAACCTCGAACCACTTCCGGCGGTCGGCACTCGTCGACGTTGGCGGGTGGGACGCCTACAACGTGACCGAGGATGCGGACCTCGGACTGAGGCTTAAACGCTTCGGTTATCGCGCCGGCGTGATCACGCATCCGACCTACGAGGACGCGCCGGATGACCTCAAGACCTGGCTGCCCCAGCGGGTGCGCTGGTTCAAGGGCTGGGCGCAGACCTGGCTCGTCCACATGCGGTCGCCGCGCACGCTTTGGAAAGACCTTGGCCCGCTTTCCTTCCTGCTCATGCAGATATTGTTTCTGGGCATGCTCGTCTCGGCGCTGGTTCACCCGGTGTTTCTCTTCACGATCCTCTATGTGATCGTGAAACTCGCCTGGGTCGGCTCGCTGCAGAACCTCGAAATCGTGCTCGTGACAATCGGCTTCGTCAACATCCTTGCCGGATACGCAGCATTCGTCGCCATCGGCATGGCCACGCTCACACTCAAGGAAAAGGTCGGCCTCGTCTCGATCGCCTTGCAGACGCCGTTCCACTGGATGCGGCTATCGCTGGCAGCCTGGCTGGCGCTATGGGAAATCTATCGCCGGCCGCATCACTGGAACAAGACGCATCATCGGCCCGCGCGCTCCTTTGTGCGCGACAAGGCCGAAAACCCTCAGCGCAAGGCCGAAGAAGGTGCGCCGATGATCTTGTCATCCTCTGGGCCGATAACGTCGAGGTCGCGCCCGGCATAGGGAATTGTCAGCAACAGGCGGCGGATGACGGCCAGACGCAGACGCCGCTTGTCGTTGGCGCGAACGACCGTCCACGGGGCGTGCTCGGTGTGGGTCCGCTCGAACATCAGATCCCGCGCCTTTGTGTATTCGTCCCACTTTTCCATGCCCGCGACGTCCATCGGCGAGAACTTCCACGATTTGAGCGCGCTGTGCCGCCTGTCGTGAAAGCGCCCAAGCTGGGTCTCTTGCCCGATCGAAAGCCAGAACTTGAAGAAGCGAATGCCGTCGGCGACCACGCCTTTCTCGAAATGCGGGACCTCCTCCAGGAATTGCTCGTGCTGCCTTGACGTACAGAAGCCCATCACCGGCTCGACACCTGCCCGGTTGTACCACGACCGGTCGAAGGTGACGAACTCGCCGCTGGTTGGAAAGTGCGCCACGTGGCGCTGGAAATACCACTGGCCGCTCTCGGTCTCCGTCGGCTTGGTCAGCGCTACATTGCGCGCCGTGCGCGGGTTCATGTACTGCCGCGTGACGAAGATCGTGCCACCCTTGCCGGCCGCATCGCGCCCCTCGAACAGGATCAGCACGCGCTCGCCCGTCTTCTGCAGCCAGCCCTGCAGTTTCACCAGCTCGATCTGAAGCCGTTCCAGCGTGTCCTTGTAGTCCGACTTGTCCATCTTGGTGTCATAGGGATAGCCGCCTGCCTTCAACTCCATGTCCTTGACCCAGTCCGGCAGCTTGGGGTCATCAATGTCGAAGACGCGCTTCTTGCCATCGATGACGAGCTTGATCGGCTTTATGGGTGTCTCGAGTTTCGGGGTGGTCTTGCCCATTGAGATATTCCTGTGATGTGGGGAAACCATGCTAATGAGTGGTCCTGCGCCGGTCCAGAGGCAAGGGACCGGAGTCAGGAATTGCAGGGATCATAAATGGTGCAGGCGACAGAGTTGCGTATCGGCGACAGCGACGAAATCGACATGCTTTCGGCACGCGAACTGGCAGCTGCCGTCCCCGAGCCGATCGTCATCTTCGACGCAAGGGGCGCCGCACTGCATGCCAACCAGGCTGCCATTGCCGCCTTCGGGCAGATTCCGCAAGGCACGCTTCTGCACCACAAATTCCGCACCCCTGAGATGCAGCAACTCATCATCGGGTTGCTCGGCGAACGCCGGCCCGGTGCGATCGACTACAGCGAACGCGTGCCGATCGAACGCGCGTTCCGCGTCTCCGCGATGCCGGTGGGCGCGCGGGGCCTGTTCGTCATCCACTTCAAGGACCAGAGCGAGACGCGCCGCATCGACAGGATGCGCGCCGACTTCATCGCCAATGCCAGCCACGAACTGCGCACGCCGCTTGCCTCTATCGCCGGCTTCATCGAGACGCTGCGCGGGCCTGCGCGCAACGACGAGAAGGCGCGCGACAACTTCCTCCAGATCATGCAGGCGCAGACCGAGCGGATGGCGCGGCTGATCGACGATCTGCTGTCGCTGTCCCGCATCGAGATGAAACCCTATATGCGCACCGAAGCCAGGATCGATATAGGCGAGATCGTCGCCGGCGTGGTCGAGTCGCTCGGCCATCGTGCGCGGGAAAGCGGCGTCGAGGTTTCCTACGCGCGCCCCGCCGAGCCGACCCTCGTTCCGGGCAGTCGCGACGAGTTGATCCAGATCTTCGAGAACCTGTTGGAGAACGCCTGCAAATACGGAGCATCCGGCGGCAAGGTGGAGATCACCGTCAGCAGAACGAGCGCGGGTCCGACGCCCGAGGTGGCCGTGACGGTGCGCGATTTCGGACCGGGCATTGCCGAGGAGCACATTCCCCGCATCACCGAGCGGTTCTATCGCGTGGAGACGAATGTGCCACGGCGCGGAACCGGGCTCGGGCTTGCGATCGTCAAGCACATCCTGACCCGCCACGAGGGCAGGCTGACGGTGAAATCGAAGCTGGGTGAGGGTTCCGCCTTTACCGTGCACCTACCTGCTGAATAGAAGCCGGAAAGGCGCGCTCTTCCCGGCACGCGCTTTCTTTTTCCTGTCATCCGTCTACCTTAGCTTGATAGTCAAGAATCGCTCCCGGCAGATCGTCAGACATGAACTCGCAGCACACCGTACGCGCCTATGATGAAGAGCTCGCCACTCTGGGCAATCGCATTGCGGCGATGGGCGGCCATGCCGAGCGGATGGTTGACGAGGCGGTCGCAGCGCTGATCAACGCCGATACCGCGCTGGCGCGCAAGGTGATCGCCGACGACGTCGTTCTCGACGAGGGGCAGCGTTGGATCGACGATCGCGCCATTGTGCTCATCGCCAAGCGCCAGCCGATGGCGGACGACCTGCGCGAGATCATCGGAACGATCCGCATCTCGGCCGATCTCGAGCGCGTCGGCGACCTCGGCAAGAACATCGCCAAGCGTGTCGTGGCGGTTGCTGATACGCGTCAGCCGGTGCAGCTCTTTCGCGGCCTCGAGGCGCTGGCCACCCTCGCGCTGACTCAGCTTAAGCAGGTGCTCGACGTCTACGCTTCGCGCTCGGTCGGCGCGATCGCATTCATGCGCGATCGCGACGAGGAGATCGACGCGATGTACACCTCGCTGTTCCGCGAGTTGCTCACGTACATGATGGAAGACCCGCGCAATATCTCGCCATGCACGCACCTGCTGTTCTGCGCCAAGAACATCGAGCGCATCGGCGACCATGCCACCAACATCGCCGAGACGGTTTACTACGTCGTTACCGGCGAACAGCTCCCCCTGGAGCGCCCCAAGGAAGACAAGAGCCATCGGGTGGTCATGATGAACCCGGCGACGGCGCGCCCCTGACGCGATGATCTGGTTATAGGCAGCTTTGCTTGCAAGCATGCAGGCAAGCGAAAAGCCCCATGGTGTAACAGCGGTTGACCTTGGCCTCCGCACAGGCCAAAACACGCGCCGAACCGAGCCACCCCGGACCGCATTTTGACGCCCACTCTTGCCTATCGCTCCGACATTGATGGCCTGAGGGCGATCGCAGTGTTGACCGTAGTGCTTTATCACTACGGAATCGCTCCGTTTACGGGTGGTTTCATCGGCGTCGATGTGTTTTTCGTGATCTCAGGTTACCTGATCACGAAGAACCTTTTTACGGATTTGTCCGGCGAAAAGTTTTCGCTGGTCCACTTTTACGACAGGCGGTTCCGCCGCATTTTGCCGGCACTCCTAGTGGTTCTGGTCGCCTCCCTGGCCGCAGGCTACTTGCTGCTGTTGCCAGGAGATTTTGCTCGCTTGGGAGAGAGCGGCATGTTTGCCGCGTTCGGTTTCTCCAATTTCTACTTTCTCTGGAGTTCCGGCTATTTCGACCCGGCGGCTGAAATGCAGCCGCTACTGCACACTTGGTCACTGGCAGTCGAAGAACAGTTCTATTTGTTCTGGCCACTCTTCATGTGGTTCGTATGGCGGTTGCGCAAGTCGAGCATGTTTCTTCTCGCGGTGCTCGCAGTCATTGCGATCGGAAGCTTCGCCGCATCCGTCTACTGGGTCGAGGCCGATCAACCCGTCGCATTTTTCATGCTTCACACTCGTGCCTGGGAACTCGCTGCGGGTGCCGCCCTGGTTTTCGCAAAACCGATTGCTTCCCGTGCCGTGGGCGAGGCCATGGGGTGGGTCGGTCTGGCGCTCATTTTCTATGCTGCGGTCGAGCTAACGGCAGAGGCGGCGTTTCCTGGCTGGAACGCGCTATACCCTTGCGTGGGGGCCGCATTGCTGGTCTGGCCGAAGAGCGTCGCCACCACACCGCTTCGGCTTCTGAGCCTGCGCCCGGCGATTTTCATAGGTTTGATCTCCTACTCGCTATATCTCTGGCACTGGCCAATCCTCGTATTTTTCCGACATTACGCGAATGCGGCTATGCCGACGCTGGCTGAAACGGCCATCCTTATTGCTTGTTCCATCGCTGCTGCCTGGCTGTCATTGTGTCTGGTCGAGCGCCCAGTGCGGAAGATGCGATTTCATCTGTGGACACCCGGGCGTACGATCGCTGCTGGTGCACTATCCATGGCGGGGATAGCTGCCATCGCATCGTATCCATATCTTGCCAGTGGCCTGCCCGGGCGTCTTGACGAGCAGTCACGTCGCTATGCGGCATTCGATCCGTATCAACGAGAACACGAATATGCGGGGTGCACCGTCCGAGAGGTGCCCGACGACGGCAGTTTGCCGGTATGCCTGACCCGCAGGGGGGGTAGCCCTCGGTTGCTTATATTAGGCGACAGCTACGCAACCCAACTC
>JAEWFU010000103.1 GCA_023388675.1 Pseudomonadota bacterium
AGCCCCCCTGCCCCGACCAGCCCCATGATGGCCGAGCGGCGGATGTTGATGTCCCATTCGAAGATGATGGTGCCGATGATGACCGGCAGGATCTGCGGCACGATGCCGTAATACATCACCTGGAACTGGTTGCCGCCGACGGCGCGGATTGCCTCGACCGGCTTCGGATCGATGTTCTCAATCGCCTCGGCGGTGATCTTCGAGATGAAGCCGATCGAGCGCATGGCCACGGCAAGGATGCCGGGCAGCGCGCCGAGCCCCACCGCGCCGACGAACAGCAGCGCCCAGATGATCTCGTGGATCGAGCGCGACAGCACCATCAGGAAGCGGCCGACAGGGTAGAAGATGTATTTGTTGGGCGTGACGTTGGCCGCGCCGAACCATGCCACCGGCAGCGAGAGCACGCAGCCGAGCAAGGTGCCCAGCGTCGCCATCATCAGCGTCTCCAGCGCGGGAACCACCAGATGCGGCACCAGCGACCAGTCGACCCAGAAAAAGCGTTCGACCGTGCCGACGATGCCGAGCGCGCCGCCCATGCGCGCCCAGTCCGTGTCGACCATGATGGTGTCGTGGAAGCACCACCCCAGCACGGCGATGGACGCGGCCACGATCAGCCAGTTGTTGCGCCGGCGATTGCGCTTGTGCGCCACCCAGGCGTCGAAGCCGTGCTCGCTGACGGAAGGCGCGGCAACGGCGGCCATCACAGAACCTCCATCGCATAGATCTCGTCGAGATCCTGCTTGCGCATGGCCTTAGACGGCCCGTCGAACTTCTTGTAGCCGTCCTGCATGCCGATGATGCGGTTGCAGGTCTCCAGCGCGAGCTGCACGTCGTGGATATTGCAGAGCACCGGCACATTGAACTCGTCGGCAAGCTCGCGGATCAGGCCCATCACGTCCCGCGAGATTTTCGGGTCGAGCGCCGATGTCGGCTCGTCCAAGAGCAGAATTTCGGGCTTCTGCATCAGCGCGCGCGCGATGCCGACACGCTGACGCTGGCCGCCCGAAAGCGCGTCGGCCCGCTTGTCGACATGGTCCTGCAGGCCCACCCGTTCGAGGAGGTGCAGCGCGCGATCGATATCCTCGCGTGGAAACGCCTTGAAGAAGGAACGGAAGGCGCCGGTGTAGCCGAGCCGGCCGGACAGGACGTTGTCCATGACCGACATGCGGTTCACCAGGTTGAACTCCTGGAAGATCATGCCGATCCGCCGCCGCAGACGCCGGAGTTCGCCGCCGCGCAAGGCCCGCACGTTCTGGCCGAACAGCACGATCTCGCCTTCGGTCGGTTCGACCAGACGGTTGACGCAGCGGATCAGCGTCGACTTGCCTGCGCCGCTGGGGCCGATCACGGCGCAGAAGTCGCTGTGATCGACGGAGAAGTCGATACCCTTCAGGATTTGCGGTCCGCCCGACGTGTAGCGGACCTTCAGGCTGCGAACGTCGAGGACTGCCATCAGGCCCTTCCCTTTTGCCGGAAGGCCGCGTTGTCCGCGGCCCTCCACGATGCCGGCCTCGTGTCTCACTGGCCCTCGGCCTTCTTTTCGGCCTCGACCAGCTTGCGGATGATGTCGTAGTCCGAATCCTGCATCGGCACGAACTTGGTCGAATTGATGCCGTCGAAGAACGGCTTCGCCTCGGCGTTCTCATGCAGCGTCAGGAACGCGTCCCTGATCGCCGCCTTGATCGGCTCGCACAGGTCGGTGCGGTAGACCATCGGATCCTGCGGGATGATACCGGATTGCCAGAGCACCCGGTAATCCTCCGGCTTGGCGAGGCCACGGTCGATCACGTTGTCGAGGCGGTGGGTGGCGACGAAGGCATTGTCGACGCGCCCTTCCTTCACGGCCAGCGCCGACTGGTCGTGCCCGCCCGTATAGACGACCTTGGAGAAGTATTTCTCCAGCTCCGGGCCTGTCCCGATCTCATCCCCGAAGACCATGCGCGGCATCAGGTTGCCCGAGGTGCTGGCGGGGTCCGCGAGACCGACGATCGTATCCTTCAGCGCTTCGATGCTGTCGAAATCCGAGTCCGACCGCACCACCAGCACCGCCCGGTATCCGGGGCCTTCCTCCTGGAAGTGTCCCTTGGTCTTCGTGTAGGTGGCGAAGACCTCCAGGTTCGGGTCCTTCTCCCTGGCGAGCACGTAGGAGTTCGGCCCGTGCACGCCGATATGCACCCAGCCATTGACCATGCCTTCGATGACCGAAGCGTAGGACGTCGGCATGAAGAACTCGATGCTCTTACCGGTCTTCTCCTTCAGGGCCGACAGAAGCGGCGCGTAGATGTCGAGTTCCTGCGTCGTCTCCTCGGTCGGGATGATCGAGAAGACGAGCTGGCCGGGGTCCTTGCAGTCCTGTGCAAGGGCCGTCGAGGCGTAGGCGACGACCGCGCCGGCGGTCGCCAGCGATGCGAGTATGCGGGTAGCAGGCTTCATGTTTTGCTCCTCCCTTTTGAGCGTCAATCGAGGCGGGCGGGCTGCACTGGACAGCCGCCCGCAAAATTCCGGTCAGGCAACCGCCTTACGGCCGGCTCCTCCTTCCAGACCCGCAACGGCAATCAGCTCCTCCCGCCTGCCGATGAAGTTCTGGCCGCGTTCCCCTTCGAACGCGGTCTCGATGAGCGTACGCCACTCCGCCTCGTCGATGCCGTAGGTCCGGAAATCGGTCGAGACGCCGAGCTTGTCGAGCGTGGTTTCGAGGCGCTCCGCCGCGCCGGCGGCATCCGCCCCGAAGATCGAACGCAACCCCTCCTCGCAGATGCCCCCCTGCCCCGCGACGCTGCGGATGATCATCGGCAGCGAGAACGAGCAGGCGATGCCGTGCGGCACGCCATGCCTGAGCGTGATCGGATAGGAGAGCGAATGCGCGATCGCGGTCTTGGTGTTGGAGAACGCGAAGCCGGCGAGCGTGGCCGCGCGTGCCATTCGTTCCCGGAGCTGCGGATTCTTGAGGTCGCCGGCAAGCGCCGGCAGCGTCGACAGGACACCGCGCGCGGCCGCCACGGCATGCGCCGCCGAGACCGGATTGGCATTGCGGTTCCACAGGCTTTCGAGCGAATGCGAGAGGGCGTCGAGGCCGGTCTGGATGGTCAATTCGCGCGACTTGCCGATCATCAGGTCCGGGTCGACGAGCGCGACCTCGGGATAGAGACCCGGATGGGCAAGCGAATATTTGCTGCCGGCGGCATTGTCCCAGACCGTGCCCCAGGATGTGACCTCGCTGCCGGTTCCGGCGGTGGTCGGCACCGCGATCAGCGGCCACGGCGAAAGGGTTTCGGCTCCGGCGCGCTTCTTCAAAAAGGCGTCCATGGCTGCGAAATCGCCGCGCGAGGCGGCAAAGACCTTGGCGGAATCGATGACCGAGCCGCCGCCGAGCGCCACGATTACCGGCGTTCCCGGAAGTGAGGCGAACCGCGACACCTGCTCTTCCAGCAAGGCGATGTCCGGATTCGGCGCGATGTCCTCGACGACCAGCAGCGGCTTTCCCGCATCTTTTTCCAGATCGCCGGCCAGCGACCGGAAATACGGCTCGCCATAGGTGACGAGCACGTAGGGGCGCCCGTTCAAGAGCGAGCCCAGCCTTGAGAAGCTTCCCTGTCCGAAGCGGACGTCGACCGGGTTACGATAGGACCACACGGCGAATTCCTGCGTTGAGCGTTCTTGCGCCTCGAACCGTGACCGACTTGCGGTCCATT
>JAEWFU010000109.1 GCA_023388675.1 Pseudomonadota bacterium
ACCATGCTGAACGTGCCTGAGGCAAAAGGCGAGGACGTCGCCGCCTTGATGGCGGAGATCGGGCGCAAGGCGCGCGCGGCGGCCCGGCCGCTGGCGCTGGCGACGGCCGAGCGCAAGCATGCGGCGCTCATTGCTATGGTCGAGGCGATCAGGGACGGCGAGAACGCCATCCTCGACGCAAATGCCATCGACCTCGCCAATGGCGAGGAGGCCGGGCTTTCACCTGCCATGATGGACCGGCTGAAGCTGACACCGGCGCGCATCCGCGCCCTTTCGGACGGCATCCGCACCATTGCCGAGCTGCGCGACCCGGTCGGCGACGTGATCGCCGAATGGGACCGGCCCAACGGCCTCCACATCGAGCGCGTCAGGACGCCGCTCGGCGTCATCGGCGTGATCTACGAGAGCCGGCCGAACGTGACGGCCGACGCCGGCGCGCTGTGCCTCATGGCCGGCAACGCCGTCATCCTGCGCGGCGGCTCGGACTCGATCAATTCATCCTCCGCGATCCACACCTGCCTGGTCAAGGGCCTCAAGGCCGCCGGTCTGCCGGAGGACGCGATCCAGCTCGTACCGACCACCGACCGCGCGGCCGTCGGCGAGATGCTCAAGGGGCTGGGCGGCAATGTCGACGTGATCGTGCCGCGCGGCGGCCGCAGCCTCGTCGAACGCGTTCAGAACGAGGCCCGCGTGCCGGTCTTCGCGCATCTCGAAGGCATCTGCCACCTCTATATCGACCGCTCGGCAAATCTCGACATGGCGGTGCCGCTCGCCGTCAACGCCAAGATGCGGCGCACCGGCATCTGCGGTGCCGCCGAGACATTGCTGGTGGATCGCGCAGTCGCCCAAACGCACCTCGTGCCGATCCTGCAGGCGCTTGCCGATGCCGGTTGCGAGATCCGGGCTACGGACGAAATCCGCGCGGCCTTCCCCGCCGCGGTACCCGCGACCGAGGCGGACTGGTCGACAGAATATCTCGATGCGATCATTTCGGTGAAGCTGGTCGATGGCGTAAGCGAGGCGATCGATCATATCGAGACGTACTCGTCACATCATACCGAGGCCATCGTCGCGGAGGACGCCGCAACGGTCGAGCGCTTCTTCAACGAGATCGATTCCGCGATCCTGCTGCACAACGCCTCCACCCAGTTCGCCGATGGCGGCGAATTCGGCATGGGCGCGGAGATCGGCATCGCCACAGGCAGAATGCACGCGCGCGGCCCCGTCGGCATCGAGCAGCTCACCTCGTTCAAATACCGCGTGCGCGGCAACGGTCAGGTCAGGCCGTGATGGCCAGAACGCTCCCTTTACTGAGCTGAGGGTTGGTGCCCTACGTTGCCCCCCTCTGTCCTGCCGGACATCTCCCCCACAAGGGGGGAGATTTTCCGTCACGCCAGTTTTCGCCAATCGTTCAAGTTGCAGAACGAGCGGTGAGCGCACTGAAGGCAGATCTCCCCCCTTGTGGGGGAGATGTCCGGCAGGACAGAGGGGGGCGCGAAGGAACGCACCCCGCTCGGGGTATGGCCTAGCGGATGGAAGGACCTCTCGTCTCTCTCGGCTATCTGCGCATGCCTCATGTCGAGAAGCGCATGCAGGTGGGGCTGTTCGGCGGATCGTTCAATCCGCCGCATGCCGGCCATTCGCTCGTGGCCGAGATCGCGCTGCGAAGCCTGAGGCTCGACCAGCTCTGGTGGATCGTGACCCCCGGCAACCCGCTGAAGGCGGGCCGCGAGATCGCTCCGCTCGCCGAGCGCATCGCGCTGTCGGAGGCGATCGCCACCGATCCCCGCATCAAGGTTACCGCGTTCGAGGCCGCCTATAGCGTGCGCTACACCGCCGACACGCTGGCACTGGTGCGGGCGCGCAATCCGGGCGTCGATTTCGTCTGGATCATGGGTGCAGACAACCTCGCCGATTTCCACCGCTGGCAGCGTTGGCACGAAATCGCGCTGACGATGCCCATCGCGGTGATCGACCGCCCCGGTTCGACGCTGTCCTTCATGTCTTCGGTGATGGCCAAGACCTTCGACTATGCCCGCATACCGGAGCGGCAGGCCGGAACGCTGGCGAGGATGCGGCCCCCCGCCTGGACCTTCATTCACGGCCCGCGCTCCCTGCTTTCCTCGACTGCGATCCGCGCCGCCCGAAAGGGTTGATCCAGCGCCGGCGAAGTCTCGGACCACGCTTTTCGTGTCGCATTTGCCGCTGCGGACGGCCGGTGTGCGGTGCAGATTTCCCGCATGGCCAATGCCGCAGCAGCCATCGGTGAAGAGCCGCGCTCCGCGACGCTCGTCGCGGTGGCGAGCGTCATCGTGTCCATGGCCTGCGCTGCCGTCGGCAACGGGCTTATGTTCGCCTACATCCCGGTGCGCCTCGGTCTTTCGGGCTTCGACCCGACCTGGGCGGGCCTGATCCTCACCGGCCTCTCTGCCGGCGGCATCGCCGGCTGCCTGCTGACCGGACTTCTGGTACGGCGCGTCGGCCATGCCCGCGCCTTCATGATCTTCTCGGCGCTGATCGTACTGTCCAACGCCTCGATCGGCGCCGGCGTCCAGCCCGTTCTCTGGATCGGGGCCCGCGCGCTCTACGGCTTTGCCATCTGCGGCATGTTCATCGTCGGCCAGAGCTGGCTGAACGACGCGGTCGATAACCGTGTGCGCGGACGGGTGATGGCGATCTTCTACGTCAGCTACATCGTCGGCCTCGGCATCGGCTCTTGGACCATGGGGCTTCTCGATATTTCGGGGGCCGCGATCCCGCTGATCGGCATCGCCTTCACCGCATTGTCGATTCTACCGGTCGGCCTGACGCGGTTGCCGCCGCCGCCGCCGCCGGAGCGCGCTTCCGTCGCCTTCGCCCGCGCCTGGGCGATCTCGCCCGCCGGGGTTGCCGGCATGCTTGCTGTCGGCGGGCTGTCGATGATGATCGCCGGTTTCGCGCCGATCCACGCCACGGCCAGCGGATTCACCCAGGGCGAGGTCGCAACGCTGATGTTCGCCATGCCGCTCGGCACGCTGATATTCCAGCTCCCCTTCGGCTGGGTCTCCGACCGGATCGACCGGCGCTACGTGCTGGTCGCGGCCTCTCTGCTGGTAGTCGTCGCCGGCATCGCGGCCGGCATTTTCGACGGCAGCGCCCTGCCGCTCATCATCGTCATCTACATGGTCTGGAGCGGCGCTTCGGAATCGATCTACTCGCTCTCATCCGCACACGCCAACGACCGCGCCACCAAGGACGATCTCGTCGCGCTCTCCAGCACCATGCTGTTTGCGTGGTCGGTCTCGGGCTTCATCGTGCCCGCGCTCGGCACGGCCCTGACCGCCGTCTTCGACACGGCCGCCTTCATGGCCATTGCCATCGTCATAGGTGCTGCCTTCAGCGTCTTCGTCGTCATCCGTATCATCAGGAACCCGGCGGTACCGGCCGACGAGACCGGAAATTTCGCACCGATGACGGCGCAGGTTCCGCTTCCGGTCGAACTCGGTTTCGACACCGACGGCCCGGTCGTGTCGGATACCGGGGCCCCGAATCGCCCGGCGTCTTGAAACTGTCGCTCGACTCTGCCTATCTAAGAGGTGCCGGGTGCAAGAACGCATGCGGCGAGCTTGTTCTTGTCGGAAAGGAAAGACACTGAGAACAGCACTGCGGAAGAAGGCGGATATCCAGCCTTCGCCGGCCGGGATCAGCGGCAACGCCGATGTTTCCCGCGCCCTCGAAACGGTCCTTGCCAGTCTGGACGACTCAAAGGCCGAAGACATCGTCTCAATCGACATACAGGGCAAGTCCAGCCTCGGTGACTACATGGTCGTCGCGTCGGGGCGGTCGCATCGTCACGTTTCGGCGGTCGCCGACCACCTGATCAAGGCGCTCAAGGATGCCGGGTTCGGCCTCCCCCGCGTCGAGGGCCTCGGCAATGCCGATTGGGTCCTGATCGATTCGGGCGACATCATCGTCCACGTTTTCCGCCCCGAGGTCCGGGAATTCTACAACATCGAAAAGATGTGGCAGGCTCCCGACCTGGAGGACGAGACGCTCCACTAGCCGTCCCCCGTCCGCTGAGGGCGGGGCCTGCGGGAAGACAGGCATGCGTATAGGCGTTCACGCCGTGGGTCGAATGAAGGCCGGCCCCGAGAGGGAGTTGGTCGACCGTTATTTCGGGCGTTTCGCCAAGGCAGGCCCGGCGATCGGGCTGGAGTTTTCGGGCATCTCGGAAGTTGCCGAGAGCCGTGCCAGAAGTGTGGATGAGCGGCGCCGGGAGGAAGCGGCCTCGCTAGAGATGTATCGCGGCGACGCGGCCCTGTTCCTGCTCGACGAGCGCGGCAAGAACCCGACCTCGGAGGATCTGGCGCAACGCATCGCACGAATCCGGGATGACGGCAGGCGGCAGGCGGTCTTCGCGATCGGCGGACCGGACGGCCATGATGCGGCCTCCCGTGATGCGGCCGATCTGGTCATCTCGTTCGGTGCGCAGACCTGGCCGCATCAGCTTGTCCGTGTCATGCTGGCCGAACAGCTCTACCGGGTCGCGACGATCCTCGCAGGCCATCCCTATCACCGAAGCTGAACGATCGATCCGGATGGATCGCCGCCGGCCACATGGTTGATGGTTCGTTAATGAAGCCCCGCTAGCCTTCGAGCTTTGATCGACATGCGAGACATGACGGGCAGGACCAGACAGCTTCTCCTTGCAACCACGCTGACGCTCGGCCTCGCAGCGGCAGGGGCCGCGCGCGCGCAGGATGCGGCCGAGCTGGAGACCCGCCATGCGGCAAGCATGCTCGAGCACGAGCGCATATCTCAGGCGCTGACCCTGTCGGAGGAACGCGCCACCGAAATCGCCGCCGAGATCGCATCCATACGCAAGGACCATGCGTCCCTGTCGGCTGCTCTCGTGCAGGCTGCCAAGACCGAGCGCAAGCTCAGCCAGGATGTCGCCGACATTGCCGCGCGCCTCGAGGGCCTCCGTCTTCAGGAGGGTGGGCTGCGGGCCTCGCTCGCCGAGCGGCGCGGCGTTCTGGCCGAAGTGCTCGGCGCTCTGCAGCGCATGGGGCTCAACCCGCCGCCGGCGATCCTCGTGCGCCCTGAAGACGCGCTTGCCTCGGTGCGAAGCTCCATTCTGCTGGCGGCCGTGGTGCCGGAATTGCGCGGCGAGACCGAGGTATTGATCGGGGACCTCAAGGAGCTCTCGCGCATAGTCGCCACCATCGAAAGCGAGCAGGCGCGCCTGCTGGCAACCATCGAGGAGCAGGCTTCCGAGCAGCGCCGGCTATCACTTCTTCTTGAGGAGAAGCAGCGGCTGCAGGCAACGTCGGAAGAAATGCTCGCCGCCGAGAAGAAGCGCGCCGAGGAGCTGGCGGGCCATGCCAGCTCGCTGCGCGAACTGATCGACGCGCTGGAGGGCGAGATCGAGATCGCCGCCCGCCAGGCCGCGGAAGCGGAGCGCATGGCCTCTCTGGGCGAGGAATCGACCGGCACGCCCGACGGAACCGGCACTCGCCAGACCTTCGAGGCCGGTACCGAGCCGTTTTCGCAGATGCAGGGGCGTGTCGTCCTGCCGGTCGCCGGTCGCGTTGCCAAACGGTTCGGCGAAAGCGACGACAGCGGCGCAACATTGCAGGGCGACATGGTTGCGACACATTCAGCCGCAATCGTGACCGCGCCGGTCAACGGTTCGGTGCTCTATGCCGGTCCGTTCCGCTCCTACGGCCAACTCTTGATCCTCAATGCGGGTGACGGCTATCATATCGTTCTGGCGGGCATGGGCAGAACTAGCGTTTCACCGGGCCAATCCGTCCTCGCTGGAGAGCCGGTCGGGCTCATGGGCGAGACAAGAGTGGTGAGCGCAGTCGCTTTCGCGGAGGCAAGCGCCGGTCCGGAACTCTATGTGGAGTTCCGCAAGGAAGGGAAACCCGTCGATCCGGCCCCGTGGTGGGCGGAGCGCGATTCTGGAAGGACAGGAAATGATACGTAAGTTGTCGCTTCTGCTTGCCGGCGCACTGATGGGCGCGTCCGCCATGAGCGTGGTCTATGGCGCCGGCGGAACGACGGCGAATGCGGCCGGGTCGGAAACCTATCGCCAGTTGGCGATCTTCGGCGACATCTTCGAGCGAGTGCGGGCGCAGTACGTCACGCCGCCCGAGGAGAAGAAGCTGGTCGAAAGCGCCATCAACGGCATGCTCACCTCGCTGGACCCGCATTCCTCCTATCTCAATCCGGAAGCCGCGCAGGACATGCGCGTGCAGACGCGCGGAGAGTTTGGCGGACTCGGCATCGAAGTCACGATGGAAAGCGAATTGGTCAAGGTGATCGCGCCGATCGAGGGCACCCCGGCTGAACGTGCGGGCGTGCTGGCAGGCGACCTCATCTCGGAGATCGACGGCACCGAAGTCCGCGGTATGTCTCTCAGCGACGCCGTCGACAAGATGCGCGGTGCCGTCGACACCGCGATCGAACTGACGATCCTGCGCGAGGGCGCGTCGGAACCGATCAAGATCAGCATCGTACGCGACGTCATCAAGGTGCGCGCGGTACGTCATCGCGTCGAGGAGGATGTCGGCTACCTGAAGATCAATTCCTTCACGGAAAAGACCTTCGACGACCTTCAGGCCGCGATCGAGGACATCAAGAGCCAGGTTCCCGCGGACAAGTTACGCGGCTACGTGCTCGACCTTCGCCTCAACCCCGGCGGTCTGCTCGACCAGGCGGTCAGCGTCACCGACACCTTCCTGAACCGCGGCGAGATCGTGTCGACGCGCGGCCGCGACCCGAAGAACATTACCCGGTTCGATTCGCGCGACGGCGACGAGATCGACGGCAAGCCGCTGGTGATTCTCATCAATGGCGGCTCGGCCAGCGCCTCGGAAATCGTGGCGGGCGCCCTGCAGGACCATCGTCGCGCTACCGTCGTGGGCACGCAGTCCTTCGGCAAGGGATCGGTGCAGACCATCATCCCGCTGGCGGAAAACGGCGCGCTGCGGCTGACGACGGCGCTCTATTACACGCCGGCCGGAACGTCGATCCAGGGCAAGGGCATCACACCCGACATCAAGGTCGAGCAGCCGCTGCCCGAAGAGCTTCAGGGACGTGACGTCTCGCGCGGCGAATCCGACCTCAGGGGCCACATCAGAGGCACCGAGGAGGACGACGCCGGCTCGGGCTCCGTCGCTTACGTACCGCCGGATCCCAAGGACGACATACAGCTTGGCTACGCGCTCGACCTGCTGCGCGGCGTCAAGTCTGACCCGGCCTTCCCGCCCGATCCCGATCAGGCAGTATTGAATCAGTAACGTATCCGGTTCCGGCATCTCGCCGGGCCTGGCCAGTTATCCGCGTCGGCGTTCCACCTTGAACGCCGGCGCGGTTTTACGAATCGCCCCACGCAAGGACGTTCGCTGCTCGTGAACAAGGCCCCTCCCGAAAAGGAAATCGACAAGCCGCTCGGGCTGGATGACGGGAGGGGGCGCAGTGGTCAGGATGGGCGCGGCCGTCCACGCGCGGGGCAGGTCGTGCTGGTGCTGGCGGGTCTTTGCCTGTTCGGCGTCGCCGGGTGGATCGCTTTCGGCGATGCGCCGTTCCGTACACCCCGGCAGGTGGTCGTATCGACTCCCGAGCAAACGCAAGAAGCCGGATCGGCACCAGCTAGCGAAACCGCAGCCGCTTATCCCGATCGTTCGGAAGCGACTGGCCCCTCGATCATCAAGGTGGAGCCGTCGGATGCCGACGAAAGCAGCAACGTCGTAATCATCCGCGACCCGTCATCGCTCGGCCAGAACCCGCGTACCGCGCATCTGCCGGACCGGGCACTGATCGAGGATACCGAGATCGGCCCGCTCCCGGTTCGGGCCGCGGACGGCCGCAGGGCCTTCGACGTCTATGCGCGCCCGTGGTCGGGAACGCGCGGCGCCCGTGTCGCGATCGTCATCGGCGGTCTCGGCGTCTCCCAGACCGGCACCCAGGAGGCGATTGCCAAGCTGCCACCGGAGGTGACGCTTGCCTTCGCCAGCGGCGGCAACAGCCTCGACCGCTGGATGCAGGCGGCGCGCCGGGAAGGCCACGAGATTGTCATGCAAGTGCCGCTGGAGCCGTTCGACTACCCGTCGGTGGATCCGGGGCGCAACACGCTTACCGTGGACGCAGATCCGGTCGAAAACCGCGACCGCTTGCACTGGGCGCTGTCGCGCATCACCAACTACACCGGCGTAATGAATTATATGGGCGGGCGCTTCGTCACCAGCGAGACGGCGATGACGCCTTTCTTCGGCGAGCTTGCCAGGCGCGGCCTGATG
>JAEWFU010000120.1 GCA_023388675.1 Pseudomonadota bacterium
CCGACTCCTCGAGCGTACGGGCGACACCGTCGGCTTCCACCAGCAGCATCGGCAGACCGTAGGCTTCGGACCAGGCGCGCCAGTCGGCGGCCACATCGTCGAGGTTGTGGGCGACCAGCAGCGGCACGGACAGCATCGGGTCGCTGTGCATGAGTTCGAGCGTCACCGTGACGTTGCCGTCACCATCCTCGATGGCGCGCGCGGCGACACCGCGAAACGCTTTCGCCGGCAGGACGATGGACATCGGCAGGCGGCTGTTCTCCAGCACACGGCGAAGGCTCACGCCGCGACGGTCGACGGTGAAGGTGACGTCGCCGAGGTCGTCACGCGCTGCGTAGCTGACGGCCTGCGGCAGACGGAACGGATCGAGCCGCAGGTCGCTGCCGGCCCAGACGGGTTTCAACCGGGTTTTCATGGTTGCACTGCCTTCCTGTCTCTCCTGAGAGCCGGTATTCCGGTCTCCCGCGCGCGGGCGGGTTATCCCGCCTCGTTATGTGTGTGAGACTAGGCGCCGGCCCGTTCCGACCGGCTTAAGAAGCAGGGTTAAGGTTTCGTCGCCTTGGAGGATGGTTATCGCTTTGCAACCATGCACAACGGCCCGTAAACCGGGATGAATAAAGGCTAAATCACCTTGCCCGGGTTCATGATGCCGGCCGGGTCGAACGCCGCCTTGACGCGGCGCAT
This sequence comes from Pseudomonadota bacterium, assembly GCA_023388675.1. GTDB lineage: Bacteria > Pseudomonadota > Alphaproteobacteria > Rhizobiales > Rhizobiaceae > Aerobium. The sequence continues at coordinate 685 of JAEWFU010000120.1, forward strand.
CAGGTCGATGGCGACCGGCGAGGCGGTGGCGATCAGCTCGTCGCGCTTCATGCGGCCGATGCCGTGCTCGGCCGAGATCGAACCGTCGAACGAGCGCACGACGGCATGAACCGCATCGTTGATCGGCCGGTAAAGGGTCAGGAAGGCATCCTTGTCGCCGCCCACCGGCTGAGAAATGTTGTAGTGCAGGTTGCCGTCGCCCATGTGGCCGAAGCAGACCATGCGCGCGCCGGGCTCCACCGCAAGCACCGCCTGCCATGCGGCATCGATGAAATCCGGGATGGAAGCAACCGGCACCGAAATGTCGTGCTTGATGGAGCCGCCTTCCGGGCGCTGCGCATCCGACATCGATTCACGGATGCGCCAGAACGCCTCCGCCTGGGCGAGACTTGCCGCGATCACGGCATCGGAGACGGTGCCGGCCTCGAAGCCCTCCGACAGGATTTCCTCGATCAGGGCGCGCGCATCTTCCGCCGAGCGGCCTGACGAGATCTCCAGCATGACATGCCATGGATGGGGCGAAGACAGAGGGGCCACCGAGCCCGGAATGTGCTTGAGCACGAAGGCGAGCGGCGCGTCGACGATCAGCTCGAACGCGGTGAGGCTGGCGCCGGCGCGTTCCGAGGCGAGCGTGAAAAGCGCAAGCGCGTCCTTCGGGCTTTGCAGACCGACCCAGGCCACCTCCCGGCCCTTGGGCTTGGGAAACAGCTTCATCACCGCCGCCGTGATGACGCCCAGCGTGCCTTCGGCCCCGACGAACAGGTTCTTCAGGTCGTAGCCGGTATTGTCCTTCTTGAGCTTACGCAGGTCGTCGAACACCTCGCCGGTGGGCAGCACCACCTCGACGCCGAGGCAGAGCTCGCGCGTATTGCCATAGGCCAGCACGCCCGTGCCGCCGGCATTGGAGGAAAGGTTGCCGCCGATCTGCGCGGTGCCCTGCGAGCCCAGCGAGAGCGGGAAAAGCCGATCGAGTTCGTCGGCCTTGTCGCGCAATGTCTGCAACACCACGCCGGCCTCCACGGTGACGGTGTTCGATGCAAGGTCGACCTCGCGGATGCGGTTCAGCCGCGACAGCGACAGGACGATCTCGCCGCCGCCGATGTCGGGCGCCTGCCCGCCGACCAGCCCGGTGTTGCCGCCCTGTGGCACTATGGGCGTGCCGGTTTCGGTGGCCAGCCGCATGATCGCGCTCACCTCGTCCACGCTGCCCGGCCGCAGCACCAGCGCGGTGGCGCCCGGCCACAGGCCCCGCCGCTCGGTGATATAGGGTGCGATGTCGTCAGCATCACGAAGCGCGTGGCTTTCGCCGACGATCGCCGCGAAGCCGTCGAGGATCGCCGGATCGGGAAAATGCTGCTCGGTCGGCATCGGGCTCGCCTCGTTCATTGACGCGGCGCTGCGGCGCGGCGCAGTCGGTCGTTGATCGCCTCGCACAGCCCGTCCTCGGGGATCGGTTCCACGGCGATGGTCGCCGCGCCCGTACGGTCGAGCGCCTGCAGGTGCGCGTAGAGATTGGCGGCCGCCTCGCGCATGTGCCCCTTCTCCGAAAGGTTCAGTATCGCCACCGCCTTCTCCGCGCCGGGGATGCGGGTCGGGCCATAGGCCAGCAGGGCCTCGCCCTCGCGCAGTTCGGTCGCGTTCAGCCGCACCGCCGCGTTCGGCGCATAGTGCGAGGCAAGCATGCCGGGCGCCTCGATTCCCTTGTCGCCGCCGCGCACCACGTCGACGCCGATGGCATTGCGGATCTCACCCGCCGTGACGCCACCCGGCCGCAGCATGTAAACCGCCTGGGGCGTGACCTTGAGTATCGTGGATTCCACGCCAACATGGGTCGGGCCGCCATCGGCGATCAGCTTGATTTTCTCGCCCAGATCGTCCTCCACCGCCTGCGCCGTGGTGGCGCTGATGCGTCCTGACGAATTGGCCGAAGGAGCGGCAAGCGGACGGCGGAGCTCGTCGATCGCCTCGCGGGCGAACTCGCGCGGCATCCGCAGCGCCACCGTGTCGAGCCCGGCCGTGACCAGCGGATGCACGCCGTGGCCCTCGCGCAGCGGCAGGACCAGCGTCAGCGGGCCCGGCCAGAAGCCAGCCGCAAGCCGTAGGGAAATGTCGTCGAATACGGCAATCTTCTGCGCCATCGCCATGTCGCTGACATGCACGATCAAGGGATTGAAGCGCGGCCTGCCCTTGACCTCAAAGATGCGCGCGACAGCCTCGCCATTGGTCGCGTCGGCGGCAAGGCCGTAGACGGTCTCGGTGGGAAGCGCCACCACGTCGCCGGCCTCGAGAAGGTCGAGTGCGGGATCGAAGGCTTCCTCGAGCGGCAGTATCCGGGCCAAATGAGCTCCCCGCAGCGTTGGTTTGATGGAGCCGATTGCCTACCCCGCCCGGGACCACGCGACAAGTGCCGTTGCGTCACCGATTTGTTAATCCCCGGCCGGTACGGTGCCCGCCGTCCGTGTGGCGCGCGTTCAGCGCCGGCGGCAAGGAAGGCGGGTCGGGTATGTTTGCGTTTCGAGTTCCTGTCGGGTCGTTCCTGCGTGTTTCGCTGATCCTCGCCGCGACAGCCGGCACCAGTGCGGCGGATTCGGTCATCGTGTTGCCAGACGCGAAATCGGACACGCTTCCCTCGGTCGTTGCACGCGGAGAGGCGGAGCCGGCGCCGATCGAGGCCTGGCAGAACCAAGCGGCTTCATTGCAGGACGACGGCGAGGCCGTCCTGGTGCTCGGCAGCTCCGTCATCGCCTTCGGCGCAGACGCCATCCCGGTTGTGGACGACGAGGTCGCCTCGGTCGCAGAAGATGATACCCTAGGCCCCGAGGATGTGGCAGAGGCTATGCCGCTGGCGCTTCGGGGCGCCGGTGACGGCGATGGGCTGGTCTCTCTATCCGACTAGAACCTTGAACGTTTACGGTGGTCCACGCCGCTGGCCACCACATCAGCCAGCGGAGGCATGCGTGATCGAACTGACCGTCAATTTCGTCTTCAAGTTCCTGCATATATTGGGCCTGATGCTGGGCACTGCGGCAGGCTTCGGCGCCATGGTCGTCGCGCGGCAGGCGCGCCGCGCCAACGGCCCCTCGCCCGAACTGGCGGCTGCGTCCGGTTTTCTCGACGCTCGCGCTTTCGGGCATCACGCTTCTGTGGCTGAGCGGGCTGGGGCTGTGGCTGTTCCGCTACGATTTCACCGATCTCGGTGCGGCCTATTCGCTGAAGCTGGTGACGGCGCTGGTGCTGCTCGGCGTCATCCTCGCCATCAACCGCGTCAACGCACGCGCTGCGAAGACCGGCACGCCGCCACCCGCCTGGCTGCCGAAGCTCGGCA
>JAEWFU010000145.1 GCA_023388675.1 Pseudomonadota bacterium
GCGGAAGATCGTCGCCTGCGCGGATGAAACCCGATATCCGACGGAAATCACAGCGTCGAGATTATAGTGTTCTATCTGACGCTCGACAGAGCGGCCGCCTTCAAGTCGAACTTGTGCAATTTTTGCACTTGTTGACTGGGCGTCCAATTCACCCTCTGCATAGACGTTTGAGATATGCCGGGTAATGACGGAACGATCGACACCGAAAAGCTGCGCGATTTGCGCTTGCGTCATCCAAAGTGTTTCGCCCTCGAATCGGATGTCGATCTTGGGGCCGGATGAGCTTTCATAGACAAGAAAACGGTCGCCCGTTTCCTCATGCTGAACGAGCCTGATCGGCTCTTCGGAGTCCTTTGCCATCTATTCTTGCTACGCAGGTACGAACAAAATGGCAACATCTATGACAGGACTTCGCGGGTTTTACACCGACCGCATCATGCCGCCGTCGATGCGCACGCTCTGGCCGGTGATGTAGGACGATTTTTCCGATGCCAGAAACAGGATCAGCTCCGCCACTTCCTCCGCTGTGCCGTAGCGCTTCATCGGCACCTTCTCGCGGCGTTCCTCCGTCGGCGCGATGCTGTCGATCCAGCCCGGCAGCACGTTGTTCATGCGCACCTTGCGGGTTGCGTATTCGTCGCAAAAGAGCCGCGTATAGGCCGCAAGTCCGGCGCGGGCGACGGCCGAGGTGGGAAACATCGCGCTCGGCTCGTCCACCCAGGCGGTGGAGATGTTGACGATCGAGCCGCCGCCGTTGCCGGCCATCAGCGGTGCGACGAGGCGCGTGGCACGCACGACGTTCATGAAATAGACGTCGAAGCCGGTGTGCCACTGCTCATCGGTGATCTCCAGCAGCGGTGCGCGGGGTCCGTGACCGGCGCCGTTCACCAGCACGTCGATGCGGCCCCAGCGATCCATGGCGGCAGCCACGAAACGCTCGAGATCGTCTGTGGACTGGTTGGAGCCGGTGAAGCCCAGCCCGCCAAGCTCCTTGGCCAGCGCCTCACCTTTGCCGGAGGAGGAAAGGACCGCGATCCCGTACCCGCTTTCCGCCAGCTTGCGAGCCGCCGCCGCTCCCATGCCGGAGCCGCCGCCGACCACCATTGCAACCTTGTTGTCGCCAGCCATGTCTTTCTCCTTTTTCGGTTTGCGGGCTCGTTGGCGGCCTAGCCGCCTGCCGCCTTGCGCACGATGCCGGTCTCGACCTGTTCCAGTTCGACATAGGGCGCGCGGCCGAACATTTCCGGCTCACCCAGCCAGGCAAGCAGCATGTCGAAGGCATCCACACCCCAGAACAGTTCGTCATCCACCGCGAAGGTCGGCACGCCGAAGACGCCGTGGGCGATCGCCTCGTCGGTCAGAGCGCGCAATCGGTCCTTGGCGCTCTGTTCGCCGGCCAATGACGGATCGACGCCGATGCGCGCGGCGAAGGCCGCAAGATCGGTCTCATTGTCCGGTGCGCGGCCATCCGAGAAAACAAAATCGAAGGCTTTGCGCACCGTTGCAAGGTCCGCTTCCGCGCCTGCCAAGAGCCGCATGGCGGCCAGGGGGTTGAACGGATGGCGCTGTGGGAAACGCATCGCCAGTCCGTATTTTTCGCCGAGGAAGCACGAGAGGCGATAGGTGTGGAGCCGCTTCGGCGCGATTTCGGCCGGGCCGCGCTGTCCCCAATGGGCGAGCAACGGCCCGAGCAGAATCGGCTTCGGCTTTACCTCCACGTCCGCCGGCAACTCGCCGAGCCGGGCGAGCGCCACATGCGCGAAAGGGGAAATGATGTCGAAATAAAAGTCGATCTGCCGCACGTGCTCCTCCCTTGCCGAACCCGACATTGGCTAACATGCAAGCCTGACAAGTGAAACGCCGTGGTATTGGCACAGAACCGCCGCGAGATACCGCGCAGCTAGTCGATCTGCGCTCCCAGCCCCGTCATGAGGTCGAAGAATTCCGGGAAGCTGGTGGCGACCATGCCGCGGTCGTCGACCGTCACCGGCTTTTCGGAAGCAAGCCCCATGACCAGGAAGCTCATGGCGATGCGGTGGTCGAGGTGGGTTGCCACGGTTCCACCGCCGAGCCCCTTGCCGCCAGGCCGCCCGCGCACGGTGAGCGACGCTTCGCCCTCGGCGCAGTCGACGCCGTTCGCCTCGAGCCCGCGCGCGACGGCGGCAAGCCGGTCGCTTTCCTTGACACGCAGCTCGTCGAGCCCGTCCATCACCGTCTCGCCTTCCGCGAAGCTGGCCGCTACGGCGAGCACGGGGTACTCGTCGATCATGAACGGCGCGCGGGAAGGCGGCACCGTCACGCCGGTCAGCTCGCTGTGGCGCGCCCGAAGATCGGCGACCTCTTCGCCGCCGGCATCGCGCCTGTTGATCACCTCTATGTTTCCGCCCATCTCGATGAGTGTGTCGATCAGGCCGGTGCGCGTCGGGTTCATCAGCACGTTCTCGATCGTCACGTCCGAACCTGGCACGATCAGCGCCGCGACCAGCGGGAAAGCAGCCGACGACGGGTCGCCCGGCACGGCAATCGTCTGGCCGGAAAGCCGGCCCTCGCCCTGGATGCGAATGTGGCGCACGCCTTCGGCATCGGTTTCGACTTCCAGTTCGGCGCCGAAGCCCGCAAGCATCTTCTCGGTGTGGTCGCGGGTCATGATCGGTTCGATCACGGTGGTGATGCCTGGCGTGTTAAGCG
>JAEWFU010000160.1 GCA_023388675.1 Pseudomonadota bacterium
TGCCAGCTTCGCGGGCCAGATGTTCGAGCTCGGCCAGAAGCCGCCGCGCCACGCCGAGCCCCCGCGCATTCGGCGAAATCCACATACGCTTGATCTCGCCCGTCCTGGCATCCAGCCCCTTCAGCGCGCCGCAGCCCATCGGCTGCCCGTCGAGCCGCGCGAGCAGGAACCAGCTTTGGCTTTGCCGATCCTCCGCGGCACCTGCATAACCGCCATTGCCCGGATCAAACCCGTCTTCGAACCGCTGGTCGAGTTCCCCGAAATAGGCGTTCACGCAGAGCAGCGCATCCTCGCTGTCGGACGGCTCCAGCGAGATGGTGACCGACGCGGCGTTCAGCAGCATTTCGATCTCGACCATCGCGGCCGTGAGCCGCTCGCGCTGCCGATCGCCGAGCGGCCGGAGCATCGATCGGGCGAAATCGTCGGAAAGCGTGTCATATGCGTCCCATTCGGTCTTGCCTGCCTTGGTGAGCTCCACACGCCTGCGTCGCCCGTCGGCCGGGTCGGTTTCGACGACCACGAGCCCGTTGTCGGTCAGTGTCTTCAACAGGCGGCTGACATAACCGGAATCGAGCCCCAGCCTTTGGCGCAAATTCTGAAGGTCTGCGCCTTCCGGCCCGACTTCGAACAGCAGCCGGGCAAGCCCGAGCGGACGCCCACGCCCGAGATAGCTGTCGTTGAGCGCGCCGACGCGCAACGTGAAGAGCCGGTTGAAACTGCGAACGCGGGAGATTGATGACTGATCCATTATTTGACTTTAGTCAGACATATACGAATGGCAAGAGGCTGGCCCGTCCGCCTTGAATTTTCCGCCATGTTGGTGGAAGGCTCCTGCGATGGAATGGCGCGATGAAGGAATCGTTCTGGGAACCCGGCGGCACGGCGAGACGAGTGTCATCCTGGAAGTGATGACCCGCGCTCACGGCCGGCATCTCGGCATGGTGCGCGGCGGCCGGTCGCGGCGCATGCAGCCGGTGCTACAGCCGGGAAACCGGGTCGACGTCATCTGGCGCGCCCGGCTGGACGAGCATCTCGGCCTCTACCAGGTCGAGCCGCTGGAACTGCATGCCGCACGCCTGTTCGACAGCGCATGCGCCGTCTATGGCTTGCAGACGATTGCCGGCCATCTGCGGCTTCTGCCGGAGCGCGATCCCCACGCCAATCTCTACGAGACGCTGAACCTGCTGATCGAACATCTTGAGGAGCCGGCATCCGCTGCCGAGCTGGTGGTGCGATTCGAGCTCCTCGTTCTGGACGAACTCGGCTTCGGGCTCGATTTGGCCCGCTGCGCCGCCACCGGCGGCAGCGACGATCTTGTCTACGTTTCGCCAAAGACCGGCCGCGCAGTCAGCCGTTCAGCCGGTGCGCCGTGGGCGGATCGCCTGCTGGCTTTGCCTGCCTTCCTGCGCCGCGGTTCTGGCCTTCGGGCCGACCTTGCGGCGATGGAGGATGCGTTTCGGCTCACCGGTTTCTTCTTTTCGCGCCACGTCTACGAGCCGCGCGGGCTCGACGAGCCGGAAGCGCGCCTGGGCTTCCTCGCCGCCCTTCGCAAGCATCTTTCGTCGCCCGGCAATGGAGAACACGCCGCATGAACGCAATCGAACTCTTTCCCGGTCATGTGGCACGCCTTGGCGTCGGCACGATCCCGCATGCAGACATGGCCGCGCTCAGCGGTCTGGAAGCGTTGAGCCGTGTGGTTGCAGGCGAATATCCCGCACCGCCGATTGCAGAGCGCATGAACTTCGCACTGGTCGAGGTCGGTGAGGGCAGGGCGGTCTTCAAAGGCGTGCCGGGAGTTCAGCATCTCAACCCGCTTGGCGGCATCCATGGCGGCTGGGCAGCGACCGTGATGGATTCCGCGCTCGGCTGCTGCGTGCATACGCTGCTCAAGGCAGGCGAGGCCTATTCGACCGCGGAGATGAAGATCAACTACACGCGGCCGATCACGCCTGACACTGGCGAAGTCACCTGCGAGGGCAAAGTCGTGCACAAGGGCCGCACGCTGGCAGTCTCGGAAGCGCGACTCACTGATGCCAACGGCCGGCTGCTGGCCTTCGGCACCGAAACCTGCTCGATCTTCCCGCTCGCGAATCTGGCCCCACGCTAGATCGATTCAGGTTTCATTGAACCGCCCCCTCCGTCCCTTTGGGACACCTCCCCCGTAAACAGGGGAGGATCAAGCGTCGTGGCCGTCCGCGACCTCAGATCCTCCCCTGCAAAGCGGGGGTGGGGGACCGCCGAAGGCGGTGGAGGGGGCGTCGTTCACGCGACGATCGCACCTTACTCGGCTGGCTGGAGCCCTGGCCGGTCAACCGGCCGTTCCTTGATCGGCCAGTGAACCACCGCTGCGAACAGGCCGAGCAGCACGCCCAGCCACCACACCGGATCGTAGGTGCCGAACGCGTCGTAGAGATAGCCGCCCAGCCACACGCCCAGGAACGAGCCGATCTGGTGCGAGAAGAAGACCACGCCGCCGAGCATGCCCAGATGCGCGGTGCCGAACATGATCGCGACAAGCGCGTTGGTCGGCGGCACGGTCGAAAGCCACAGCAGGCCCATCAGGATCGAGAAGGTCACCACTGTCGCCGGCGTCTGCGGCATGAGCAGGAAGGCGGTCACCAGCACCGAGCGGCCGAGATAGATCCAGACGAGAAACATCGGCTTGGAATAGCGCTGGCCGATATAGCCGGCTGAGAGCGAGCCGATGATATTGAAGAAGCCGATCAGCGCCAGCGCGATCACCGCATAGCGCGCGTCGATGCCAATGTCGGAGATATAGGCGGGGAAGTGCGCGGTGATGAACGCGACCTGGAAGCCGCAGACGAAGAAGCCCGAGACGAGCAGCAGATAGCTGCGATGGGCAAGGGCTTCCCGCAGCGCCTCGCCTGCTGTCTGTCGGTAGACCGCCTGCTGCACGGAGCCGCTCGTCGAGTTGCCGCGCAGAGGGATCGCGAGCACCGGGATGATGAGCATCATCACGCTCATCACGACCAGCGTGTCGTACCAGCCATAGGCGGAGATCAATCCTTGGCTCAGGGGCGCGAACAGGAACATGCCGGCGGAACCGGCCGCCGTCCCGAGTCCGAAGGCGAAACTGCGCTGCTCCGGCGCGACGTTGCGGGCGAATGCCGCCAGAACGATGCCGAAGGAGCCCGAGGCCACGCCCAGGCCGACGAGCACGCCGCCGCCCAGGTGCAGCATCGTCACGGAATCCGAATTGGCCATCATCACCAGTCCGACCGCGTACATCACGCCCGACAGCGCCAGCACGCGCCACGTGCCGAACTTGTCGGCCAGCGCGCCGAAGATCGGCGTTCCCAGCCCCCAGGCAAGGTTCTGGATGGCCATGGCGAGGCCGAATGTGGTGCGATCCCAGCCCTTTTCCGCCAGCATCGGCAACTGGAAGAAGCCCATGGCCGAACGCGGCCCGAAGGTCAGCGCGGCGATCAGGCAGCCGCATATGATGATCAGCCAGGGCAGGCTGGGGGCGCCGGTTTGGGCGGAAACGGTCTTTGGCATGCACGGATTCCCGAATGACAGGGTCCGCAAGCTAGGCCACAAACGGGTTTGGTGGAAATGAATAGAAGCAATGATCTGTTCAATTCTGTTGAATCTTGAACAGTTTTTGCGCTTTGACGTTCAGTCGAACGGGCTGGAATGGCCGGGCGGCAGGGGAAGCTGTCCGGGCTTGTTGCCGAAGCCCCGCAATATGTGCTGCTGCGGTACGGGGATGGGTTCGGGTGGAAGGATCACGGTCGATGAGCCCCCGCCGCCGATGGCCGGCGGAACCAGCGATGGGGCGATACGCACCAGCGGCCGGTTCGTTTCGGCCATGGGGGAAGGGAGCGGTGGGCGCGGAACGGTGATAGACATCCCCGCCTGCAGGTTTCCCGCACTCAGGCCGGGGTTGGCACTGCGCAAAGCGGCGACGGTGATGCCGCAGGCATTGGCGATGGAACTCAGCGTATCGCCATAGGATATGAGCACGCGACTGGGGCACGCGGTCGTTGCGTTGGCAGGAGCACTGCCAAGCAACAACAGGGCGGCGACCATGGCCGTATGTAGCTGCGCCTTCATTCCGCTATCATAGCGGAATTTCGGCAACGGAAATATGGCGCAGGTGACGCCGCCTCGCGCTGCCGCAATGTCAGTCCACCGAAGGTGCATCACCTTGCGGCTGTCCGATGTAATGAATGCTGCGCTGCGGGAACGGTATCGTGATGCCTTTCTCGGCGAATAGCTGCTTGATCTGCTTGGTGAACTCGAGGCGGGCCGGCCACCAGTTCGGCGTGCTGGTCCAGTAGCGGATCGTCACGTCGACCGCGCTGTCGCCAAGTTGCGCAACGAAGACGTCGGGCGCGGGATCGGACAGCACTCGCTGGTCGCCGCTCACCACTTCCGTCATGATATCGAAAGCGAGATCGATGTCGTCGTCGTAGCTGATACGAATGGTCAAATCGTTCCTGCGCAGCGGATTGCGGGAATAGTTGGTTACGGGCGTGTTCCAGAGTTCGCTGTTGGGCGCCAGTACGAACAGACCGTCGAGCGTCTTGAGTTCGGTGGCGAAGAGGCCGATTTCCTGGATCGTGCCGGAAACGCTGCCTGCGTCGATATACTCGCCCACGCGGAACGGGCGCAGAGCCAAAAGCATGATGCCCGCAGCGATGTTCTGGAGCGTCCCCTGCAGCGCCAGCCCGATCGCGAGACCGATCGCGCCAAGAGCTGCGATGATGCTGGCCGTCTGTACGCCGAACTGGGCAAGCACGGTTATGCCGACCACGATCAGAATTGCATAGCGCACGATCTGGGCGAAGAACTTCCGAAGCGTCTCGTCGAACCCGCGGAAGCGGCCCAGCGCCCCGTAGACCGATCGCTGCGCTATGTTGGCGACGATGTAGCCGCCGATAATGAGCAGGATCGCACCGAGGATCGAGAAGGAATAGTTCACGGCCAGTTCGCTGAGCTGGCGCAGGGCGACCTGTCCGGCATCCATCATATCCGCAGTTCTGGTCTGAAGTTCTTCCATATATTCAGCCTCGTCCTTTCATCTCGTTTCGCTCTTGGTAACTAGCACAGACCTGGCACCGTTGCGCCGGAACCGCGAAAAATTCTCGATCTGGTGTGTATTGGATGGCTAGGTGAGGCCGCCGACCGGCCCGCGCGCCTTACCGGCCTCGCAGCTTTTCGATCTCGCCGAAGCGCCTGACAAACGCCGTCTGTGCAATCTTCGCCGGCACTGGCTCGAGCGCCAGCCCCTCGCTGCTGAGCCCGCGCGGCCGTCCGAAAAACCTGGCCGCTTCCTGCTCCGAGAAACCCGCGAGCTGTGTCGCCTCGAACCATGCCGCCACGTGGTCGGCCCGTTTGATGGCCTTCTTCAACCGCTCGGTCAGCAGCGGCGGCAGCGAAAAGCGCAGATGAATCGCACGCTGCAGGCGGCCCTCGACCTCCTTGTAGCCGCCGCCGACGACCGACTTGAACGGCGAGATCATATCGCCGATCACGTATTCGGGGCTGTCATGCAGCAGTGCTGCGAGCTTTTCGTCGGGCGAACAGGCAGGCGCGGCGCGGGCGAAGATTTCCTCGACCAGCAGCGAGTGCTGGGCCACGGAAAAGGCATGGTCGCCGCGTGTCTGGCCGTTCCAGCGTGCCACACGCGCCAGCCCGTGCGCGATGTCGACGATCTCCACATCCAGCGGCGAGGGGTCGAGCAGGTCGAGCCGGCGCCCTGAAAGCATGCGCTGCCAGGCACGCGGCGGGGCCGGCGGCTTGTCGGCCATCATGCCTGCTCCGCGTCTGGCTTGTCCTGCGGCAGCGTGTAGCTGGCCCATTCGGGGATCGACAACGTCACCGCGACGTCGCCGGCCATGATCGGCTGCCCGGCCTCGAGCGCATCCTTTACCCGGTCGATGCGTACGATGGCGAGGCCGGCAGTTCCCTTCGCGCTACCCAGCGTGCCGATCGGACGATCGTTGACGCGAAGGTCCGTCCCGCTTTCGGGAAGGTCACTCTCCGCATCCACCAGCATCACCCGCCGCCGCGCGGTGCCGCGATGCTGCATGCGCGAGACCACTTCCTGGCCGATATAGCAACCCTTGCTGAAGCCGACGCCGCCGGAGAGATCCAGCAGCACGTCGTGTGGAAAGGCGTCGCCAGTGGCGAAATCGTCACCGCTTTCGGCAATGCCGTGGGCGGTGCGCAGATGCGTCCAATCCTGCTCGCTCACATCGGCGTTTGACGGGGCCGCGTAGCTGCGCAGGACGTTTGCGGATGCGGGGAAGCGCCGGTCGAGCAGCCGATCTGCGCCGGCTGCACTTGAATCAGTTTGTAAGCCACCCGATTCGCCGCTCCACGATACCGCGATATCCACTTGATCCTGCTTGCTGATTTCCGCCTTGGCGCGAAGCTTGTAGAGCGTCAGCCGCTTGACGAAGTCGTCGGCGAGTTCGGATCGGCAGTCCAGGCGGAAACCCCTTTCGCCATTTCGGGAGATGAGGAAGTCGAACAGTATCTTGCCCTGCGGTGACAGCAGCGCACCGGGTTTCACCTCGCCTTGGCCGAGCTGGTCGAGGTCGGTGGTGAGAATGTTCTGCAGGAAATGTTCGGCGTCCGGCCCGTCGACGAGGATGACGGAACGGTTGGAGAGCGATGCTGTCGGCATAGGGCGGCCTGATGTTGCGGTGACGACGCCGTCTTACCTAAGCGCCCCGCGGGGCACGGGCAAGTGCGATACGGGTCAGTCTCCTGCCACGAAGAAAATCCAGCGGCCTTCGGGCGAAATGCCGATGCGGTAGAATATGTACGCGCCGAAGTTCTTCATGTCCTCATAGTCGCCGGCGGTGACCAGCTTGAACAGCTCGACCCGCTGCGGGTCGGTGAGGTTTTCCAGCGGAACGGCAAAGAAATACGGCCAGACATACATCTCGCCCGGCTCCCCCTCGTCCAGCCGCACATATCCGGTCGCCAGCACCTCGTAGAGGATTGCAAGGATTTCGTGGCCGTTGTCGTCCCCGGAAAGGCTGCGCAGATGCTCGATGGGGTCACCCGAAACCTGGCCGAACGAAAGCTGCGTTCCATTCTCGCCGCCGCTCAGCAGAGGGCGCAATCGCTCGATGTCGCCCGATGCGCAAGCCTCCATGATCAGTGCCCGCATTCGCCGCACCGGTTCGGGCAGCAATTCCACATCATAGAGAATTTCCGGAACCGGTTCGTCCTGTCCGGTTTCGGTCTCGACCTCGGTCGGCCCCGGATCGCGAGGAATGACGATCGGGTCGGGCAGCGGCACCGACATGTTTGCCGGCGGCGGGGCAGGCTGGCTCTCCTCGGTCGGTACCGGCTCGCTCTCTTCCACGGGAGGGGGCGGCGGAAGCTCCTCGCGCTGGATTTCGCCGGAGCCGTTTTCGTCTTCCTCGGAAACCGGCACATCCTCACGCTGAATCTCGCTCAGCGCGAGTGCGTGAGGCGCGGCGAGTGCCATCGCCAGCGCAAAAAAACCGGCAGCGCCGAAACGCGTTGCCCGATAGCCAAAAATTGGATCACGGCTGATCGCCATGGGTCGCGGTCGCTCCCTTTCAGAGTGCTTGCTTGACCCGACTATAGTGCAAATCCCGACACCGCGGGATGCGGCGCTGCAACACTTGGGATGAATGCGGTTGTCAGTGGATGCGTAGCTCGGGTTCGAACTCGCCCGCTACGAGGCGTTCGCGCATCCGTTCCAGCAACGCCAGCGCGCCGGCTTCTCCCGCCGTGCGCATCAGTTCGCCCAGTGCCGTGGCGATGGCCGCGTCGGCCATGATCTCGGGCTCGATGCCGGCCGCACGGCCTTCCGCCCAGGCGTCCTCATAGCTTTCGACCGCAGTCAGGCGCTTTTCCTCGCGAATCAGCACGTCGATGTCGCTGAGCCCTCGATCCATTCAATCCACCCGTAGCTGTCGCCGAATCTGGCCGGCGCAGTCCCTTTAATGTCCCGTTAAGGCTTCTAGCACAGGAAATGCGGCACGCGCCGCCCCAATTACTTAAAAGTTAACTTATTCCTAAGGCTGGTCCAAACAGGGTTAATTTCCGAACCGTGTTGCAGTGTCGCGCGTCAGCGCCTCGCCTTCCTTCATGTAGCGGCTGATCGCCTCGATCGCAGAGTCCGTACAGCTTGCATAGGTGCTTTCGAAGGTACGATAGCCGCGGTTGAAGCTGGCCACGAAGCGTGCCCGGCGTTCCTCGCTCGGGTCTTCGGCATCGAGCAGCGCCTGCATCCGGTCGCGCCATTCATAGCCGCTTTCTCCGCAAAGATTGCGCAGGTAGTGCAGGGAGCCCAGAATTTCGGCGAGGCGGATCAACTGGCCCTCGAAAGGCGATTCGGCCGCGCGCGCATTATGGGCGCTCGTCAGCAGCAAGGCGCCAAGGAACAGCGGTATCAGGCGGGTGGCGAGAGCATTCATGGCTGAATGTCTCGCCGAATATGCTAGCCGCCGCAAGACGCTTCTTCTTCCGCTATCTGCCGCGCGATCTCCAGCACCGAGCCGGCGAGCGGAAGGCGCGCCATCTCCTCGACCGTTAGCCAGGCGACCGCGTCGGCGTCGTCTCCGGGCGCGATCTCGCCGCCGGCGAAGCCCGCGACATGGACGCTGAGCACGAACTCGACGCGACCGGTGTCGTCCTCGGCGGCAATGTCGAGGTCGACCATATGGTCGACGTGGGCGAGCGTCGCGCCGGTCTCCTCCATCACCTCCCGGCGCACGGCATCCGCAAGGCTCTCGCCTTTTTCCACCCGGCCGCCGGGGAAAGCGTAGAGCCCCTTGGCCGGCGCGCGGCCGCGCCGCACCAGCAGGAAACGGCCGTCATGGAAGATCGCGGCCGAGACGGCGCTGAGCGGACTATGTGTCATATCGTGTCCGTCATCTTCCTGCCGAAACCGGGAGAACCGCAATCACTGGCCGGACGGCCGGACTTTCGGTTGCCTGCCGCCTCGCGTCTGCCCGGATTGCATGGCGAACAAGTAAGCAAAGGGCGTTCGATCTTGTCAAATGATCCTGCCGGGTTCCCGCGATCCGCAAGGCGCTGGTTAGCCTTCCGGATTTGACATTTGCCCGCGCGCTTCCACAAGGAGAAGGCAATGTCGAAATCGGATCACTGGTGATGTGCGGTCGTTTCGCGCTGGTGCATAAAGTTGCGGCGGTCGAGGATGTGCTCGGCGCCGCCATCGAATCGTTTCCGCCGCGCTTCAATATCGCGCCGACCCAGCCGGTGCTGATCGTGGCGGGCGGGCCGCCGCGCGCGCCGGGCTCCAACCAGCCGGACCGCGTGAGCATGCTGGTGCGCTGGGGCTTTATTCCTGGCTGGGTGAAGGACGTGCGGCAGTTTCCGCTGCTCATCAACGCGCGCTCGGAGACGGCGGCGACCAAGGCCTCGTTTCGCGCCGCCATGCGCCACCGTCGTGTCCTGATCCCGGCATCCGGTTTCTACGAATGGAAGGGAACCGGCCGCAAGGACGCGCAACCCTACTGGATACGCCCCGCCGATGGCGGTGTCGTCGCGTTCGGCGGCCTCATGGAAACCTACGCGGAACCCGGCGGCTCGGAGATCGACACGGTGGCGATCCTCACCTGCGCGGCGAACGAACGGATCGCCCACATTCACCACCGCATGCCGGTGGTCGTCGAACCGCAGGATTTTGCACGCTGGCTCGACTGCGTCGGCAACGAGCCGCGCGACGTCGCCGATATCGTGCGGCCGGTCGAACCCGGCTTCTTCGACGCCATCCCGGTCTCCGACAAGGTCAACAAGGTCGCCAATACCGGCCCCGACATCCAGGAGCGGGCCGAGATCGTCAATGAGGCGCCGCCGCAGAAGGCAAAGCCGAAACCAGCCGACGACGATCAGCTAAAGCTGTTCTGAAATTTGCCGTTTCGTGCGTCCTTCGAGGCTCGCTCCGCTCGCACCTCAGGATGAGGACCGTTGTACCAATCCTGCAA
>JAEWFU010000198.1 GCA_023388675.1 Pseudomonadota bacterium
CCTACGGCTTTCAGGATCACCTCTACGACAAGACGCAGCCTGAAAACCTCGTGTTTCTGGCGCGGCTGCGGGCATTGCTGGAAGCCTATGACGCGCGCGCTTCGGTTGGCGAGGTCGGCGACGGGCATCGGTCCTTGCAGACGGTCGCCGGCTACACCAGCGGCTCGGAGCGGCTGCACATGTGCTACACGTTCGACCTGTTGAGCCCGGAATTCTCGGCCGCCTATGTACGCGGCCATATCGAGGCGTTCGAGGCGGCGGCGCCCGAGGGCTGGGTTTGCTGGGCCTTTTCCAATCATGACGTGCCCCGCCACATCTCGCGGTGGCTGCGACCCGGAGACGATGTCGATGCAATGGCGCGTTTCTCGATTGCGCTTCTTTGCTGCCTGCGCGGTTCGATCTGCATCTATCAGGGCGAGGAGCTTGGGCTGACGGAAGCAGAGCTTGCCTTCGAGGATCTGCGCGATCCCTACGGCATCCGCTTCTGGCCGGGCTACAAGGGCCGCGACGGATGCCGCACGCCGATGGTGTGGGAAGAGGAAGAAGCCAATGGTGGCTTTTCCACCGGCAAGCCGTGGCTTCCGGTGCCGCAAGAGCATATCGCACGGGCCGTGGATATTCAGGACAGGACCGCCGGTTCGACCCTCAACCACTACCGGACGATGCTGAAGATGCGGGGGGAAAGCGCAGCGTTGCGGCGCGGCAGCATCAGGCTCGTCGACGGCCACGATGCGGATGTGCTCGCCTTCGAGCGTGAGGCGGAAGGCGAGCGGCTGTTCTGCGCCTTCAATTTCGGCACGGAGACGGTGCGGCTTGCCGACCCGGATGGGACCGAGCTGCCGCCGCTGGGCTGGCAGGTGAAACCTTTCTGACTACTGCACCAGAACGGCCCGCCCGCAGTTGCACCATGCACACGGACATCCGCCTGGCCAAGCGCGAGGCCGAGCGTCGACAGGAGATTGACCAGCACCGCGTCGAGCGCGGGTGCGGCGGCTCCAATCGTCTGCCCCAGCAGGCCGGTCAAGTTGGATGGCAGGCCTATGCCGAGGCCGATGACGTTGACGTCGAGCTGGAGGCTCGAAAACAGCGACTTCGTTAGCGAACCGACGATCGCCTGCGTCGAAACCTGCTTGACCTTGCCGGAAGAAATGTCGGACGCGGAGAAGGTCAGTGTCCGGTATCCCATCTCGGCGATTTCGGCATGAGCCTGCGCGGTGACGCTTACCAGCGGCATCTGCACGAGGCGAGCTGGCGAGCGCGGCGCGGGATTGGCGAAGTCGACGATCTTTGCCGGGTTCACCTCTGCCAGATAGAGGTTGGCTATGCCGGGGCGTGCTTCCACCGCCACCTTGACGTTGGCGGGTGAGCCGGACGGGCAGGTGACGCTTTTCAGCCGCGCCTCGGCGAACGCGAGTTCGAGATAGAGCGGGATGCGGATTTTGGCACCGAGCAGACCGCCCAGTCCGCCGATTTCGGCCACGAGCGACAGTCTCGTTTGCGCCGTGCGCACGACGTCTCCATCGCTGCCGATCCGCAGCCAGGGAGACTGCTGGGGCGGCTCGCCGATGGCGAGATCGACGGTCACGGCCAGCAGGCCGGGCACGTTCGCGCCGAGGTTCAGCGCGACCTGCTTGCCCTTGCCGGCCACGACGGCGCTGAGAGCCAGAATTTCGAGCACGCCGACATCGGCGCCGATCTGCTCGATATTGGCTGCGACGAGATTGCCATCGGACTGCCCGAGGTCGATAAGCCGCGAAAGCTGCAAGGTCGGCGCGCGGCCGCCGGATGCCTGGAACGCCAGTTTGCCGGCGGCAGCCTTGGCATTGCCGCTCGTCCCCGGTGTCTTCGATAGCGCCTTTGCGATCTGGCCGACGGTGACGGACGTGTCGAGTGCCTGCTGATAGCTGCCGGCTTCAAGGTCGAGGTCGATCGCGAGTTGGTCGAGGAAGGAGAGGAGGCTGACGTCTGTCCCCAGCAGGGCGTTGTAGTCCATCACCGACAACGAGATGCTGGAGCCGGTGAGGCCGCCCAGAAGTGCGTTGACGATGCCGCCATCGAGCGCGGCAAGGCGCGACCCGACGGAGAAGGCGGCTTCGGCCTCCGTGCCGGCAGTGGCGGATACCACGATCTCCGGCGGCGGAATGATCGCGCCTGCGAAATAGCGCGAACCCGTCGTCCGGTAG
This sequence comes from Pseudomonadota bacterium, assembly GCA_023388675.1. GTDB lineage: Bacteria > Pseudomonadota > Alphaproteobacteria > Rhizobiales > Rhizobiaceae > Aerobium. The sequence goes on from JAEWFU010000198.1 coordinate 2,184, forward strand.
ACAACCCTCGCTGCGTTGACGGGGTCGGCGCCTGCGGTGAAACGATCCTTCGGCACCGCGCCGACGGCATTGTAGTGACCCGTCACCACAGTGACGTTGTTGCCGGAGGCGGCATCGGTCGCGCCGTTGTCTGCGAAGGTCACCATCGCGGCCTGCTCAGCCTTGCCCAGATTGGCGGTCGCGGTGATCGCGGCCAGGTCGACAAGGGCCTGCGCCTGCCGCTTTTCGACATAAAGCGAGCCGGCGTCGACGGCGAAGGCGGCAAGGGTGATGGCGACAGGCGCAATGATCGCGGTCATCAAGGCGAACTGGCCGGACGTATCGCGCAGAACCCGGGTCGCGCGGTGCAAGCTGAAAGACAACCGGCCCATCATATGCCCCCTATGCGGATGGTGGATCGACGCAGGATCGTGCGATGCGGCATGGCGAGACGGTCGAACAGGCCCCAGATCGGAAGGCTGCTGGCGTCGTAGCTTATGGTGACGTTGAACTGGCCCGGCACCGAGGGATTGTCGCCGACAGCAACGGAGAGCCTATCGCCATCGATAAAAAGATAGCCGTTCGCGTTGCGTGCGATGAAGTCGGAAGCGAGTGTCTGGCGTTCCGCAGCATCGATGCCGGCAATGGCGGCCCGCGCGGCATCCGCAGACAATTGCTGCACCGAATGGCTGGCACCAAAATAGATGCCATAAGCCGTCATGCCCATGATCAGAAAAATGTAGAGCGGGCTGAGGATCGCAAACTCGACGGCCGCCGTGGCTGATCTATCGGCTCTGAACTTGCGAAACCGGAGAGTGTGGAATTGCCTGCTCATGCCGGAATGGAAGCACACAGGAGATAGGAAAGTGGTGCAACGCAAATGCAACTGAAAGTAGAATTTGGTTGTGCCATGCGACCATGAAGATGTCCATTCTCCCTGTTGATCCACTATATGGATCAGCGTTTTCGCTTGATAGGCTTGCTGCTAAAGGGGTTTTGTGCAATTAAGCAGGTTCTAACAAGTATATGGTCCATATCGTGGATCATTGTTCGTGACTTTGCCAGGATCGGCCGGGAGGAGCGATTGCCGACAGAGGCGATTGCCGGTTTTCGGTCCGGGCGTGTTTCGCGACCTGTTTTCGCGGATCCGACGTGGAGGAGGAGCCTGAATGGCATCTGCCAACGAGGAAGCGCTGACGATCGAAACCCAGGCCGAGGTCGTGGGAGCGAGGCCGGGCTCGGCGCTGATGCGCCCGGTCGAGGCCGTAGCTGCGGTGCTGCTGGTCGTCATCGTGGGGCTGCTGCTGACGGGCGTCGTTGCGCGCTACGTGTTGCATACGCCGATCATCTGGGTCGACGAGGCGGCCTCGATCTCTTTCCTGTGGCTTGCGATGATGGGCGCGGCGATCGCGATCGACCGCAACGAGCATCTGCGGCTTACCGTTTTCATCGGCATGTTTCCCGACCGGCTGCGCGGCTTCGTCGACGCTCTGGCGCTGCTGATCGTGGTGGTGGTGCTGGGCGCGCTGCTTCTGCCTGCAATCGAATATGTGCGCGAGGAGTCGTTCATCACCTCGGCCGCGCTCAACATATCGGTCAGCTATCGTGTTTCAGCCATCGTTCTCGGCATCGTGCTGATGCTGATCGTGGCGATCGGCCATCTGCTGCGCGAATCCAGGCCGGTCGACATTGCGCTGGCCGTCGCAACGCTTGCCGTGCTGGGCGGGCTTTTCTGGCTGGCGAAGCCGGTGTTCCTGGGGCTCGGCCACGGCAATATCCTGATCTTCCTCGTCGGCGTGGCAGCGCTGTGCCTGGTGATGGGCGTGCCGATCGCCTTCTGCTTCGGCCTCGGAACCATCGCCTTCCTGACGTTCTCCACGCATGTTCCGATGATCGTCATGATCGGGCGCATGGACGAGGGCATGTCGAGCCTTATCCTGCTTTCGGTGCCGATCTTCGTGCTGCTCGGCTGCATCCTCGACGCGACCGGCATGGGCAAGGCGATCGTGGAATTCATGGGCTCGCTGCTGGGCCACGTGAAGGCCGGCATGTCCTATGTGCTGCTCGGCTCGCTGTTCCTCGTCTCCGGCATTTCCGGCTCCAAGGTCTCCGACATGGCGACCGTGGCGCCGGCGCTGTTTCCCGAGATGAAGCGGCGCGGGCACAAGCCGCGCGAGATGATCGCACTGCTGGCGACGGGTGCTGCCATGGCAGACACCGTGCCGCCGTCGATCGTGCTGATCGTGCTCGGCTCCGTTGCGGGCGTCTCCATCGCTGCGCTGTTCACCAGCGGTTTCGTCATCGCCATGGTGCTGCTTTTGGCGCTGGCGGTGCTGGCACGATGGAAGGCGCGCCACGAAAACATGGAGGGCGTGCAACGCGCGTCCTTCAAGGTGATACGCACCACGCTGTTGATCGCGGCGCCTGCCCTGCTTCTGCCCTTCATCATCCGCGGGGCGGTAGGCGGCGGCATCGCCACCGCGACGGAAGTCTCGACCATCGCCGTGCTCTACGCGTTCGTCATCGGCATCGTGCTTTATGGCGGCATCAAGCCTGCCAAGGTCTATGCGATGCTGGTGGAGACTGCTGCAATGTCGGGTGCGATCCTGCTGATCCTCGGCACTGCCTCGGCGATGGCCTGGGCGCTGACGCAGACCGGCTTCGCGTTCCAGCTAGCCACGGCGATGAAGGAGCTGCCGGGCGGCTGGTTCTCGTTCATGCTGGTGACGATTGCCGTCTTCGTGGTGCTTGGCTGCGTGCTGGAAGGACTGCCGGCGATCGTGCTGATGGCGCCGCTGATGTTCCCCATCGCCAAGCAGCTCGGCATTCACGACGTGCACTACGCGATGGTCGTCGTCACGGCGATGAACATCGGCCTGATGGCCCCGCCCATCGGCATCGGCTTCTACATCGCCTGCAAGATCGGCGACGTCTCGCCGGACGAGGCGATGGGCGCGATCTGGCCGTATCTGGGCGCGCTCGTTGTCGGCCTGCTTCTGATCGCCGCCGTGCCGGCGCTATCGATTTCGTACCTGTGACGCCTATCAAACCATGCAACCAAGGAGGAAACCCGCATGAACGTCACTCGCAGAACACTGGTGCTGGGGGCGGCCGCGCTGCCGCTGGTCAGCACGATCCGCTACGCCGGCGCGCAGTCGGCCGAGTTCAACTACAAATACGCCAACAACCTGCCGATCTCGCACCCGATGAACGTGCGCGCGCAGGAGGCCATGGACAAGATCCGCGAGGAGACTGACGGCCGCGTTGCAATCCAGATATTCCCGAACAACCAGCTTGGCGCGGATACCGACATGCTGAGCCAGGTGCGGTCCGGCGGTGTCGAGTTCTTCACGCTGTCGCCGCTCATCCTGTCGACGCTGGTGGCCAATGCCTCGATCAGCGGCATCGGTTTCGCCTTCCCGAGTTACGACGAGGTGTGGCCGGCGATGGACGGCGAACTCGGCGCCTATGTGCGCGGCGAGATCGAGAAGTCCAATCTCGTCGTTCTGGACAAGATCTGGGACAACGGCTTCCGCCAGATCACCTCGTCGGCAGGCCCGATTGCCACGGCTGACGACCTCAAGGGCTTCAAGATCCGCGTCCCGGTCAGCCCGCTGTGGACCTCGATGTTCACCGCCTTCGAATCCGCACCGGCGAGCATCAACTTTGCCGAGGTCTATTCGGCGCTGCAGACCGGCATCGTCGATGGGCAGGAGAACCCGCTGGCGATCATCTCCACGGCCAAGCTCTATGAGGTGCAGAAATATCTCTCCGTCACCAACCACATGTGGGACGGCTTCTGGTTCCTGGCCAACAAGCGCGCCTGGGAGGCGATGCCGGAGGATGTGCGCGAGATCGTGGCGCGCAACATCAACGAGGCAGCCGTCAAGGAACGCGAGGACGTGGCCGCGCTGAACGCGACGCTGCGCGGAGAGCTCGAGGCCAACGGCATGGAGGTCAACGATGCAGACGCGGCATCCTTCCGCGAGAAGCTGACCGAAGCCGGCTTCTATGCCGAGTGGAAGGGCAAGTACGGCGAAGAAGCCTGGGCGATCCTCGAAAAGGCCGTCGGCGCCGATCTCGGCTGATGGCTTGAAGCAACAATCTGCGGGCGGCCTCCGGGCCGCTCGCTAATGAAACCTCGATGCCCCGGGAAAAGATCGGCGTGAGCCAACGTCTCAAGGAAAAATGCGCAATCGTGTTCGGTGCGGGCTCGCCGGGGCCTGGCTGGGGCAACGGGAAGGCCGCGGCCGTTGCCTATGCGCGCGCGGGCGCTCGCGTGGCCTGTATCGACCTCAACACGGAAGCCGCCGAGGAGACGGCCGCGATCATTCGTGGGGAGGGTAACGAAGCGATCGCGATTGCGGCGGACGTAACGCAACTTGCTTCAGTCGAAACCGCAGCCTCGACAACCGTCGATACGCTCGGCG
>JAEWFU010000205.1 GCA_023388675.1 Pseudomonadota bacterium
AACGCTTCTCCCAATGCCTGCGGATGAACGAACGCGCGGCCTCCAGTCCACCATCGAGGTAGATCGCCGCGATCAGCGCCTCCATGACGTCCGCGCGCAGGTTGACCCGCTTGCGGCCGGCAAGCCCGCGCAACTCGCTGCCGATCTGAATAAGCCCGGAAAGGCCGACCTCGTCTGCGATCTCGGCAAGCGTCTCGGCGTTGACCAGCGCGTTCAGGCGCAGCGAAAGCTCACCTTCCGGCGCACCCGGATTTGCCTCGAACACCATCTGCGCAACCACAAGGCCGAGAACCCGGTCGCCAAGGAACTCCAGCCGCTGGTAATCGCTGCCCTCGGCACCCTTGGCGCTGGCATGGGTCAGCGCGCGGCGCAGAAGCGCGACATCCGAAAACGAAAAGCCGCTGAACGCCTCGACGGCGCTTACCAGTTCCGCGTCGCCGGCCTCGTTGCGCTTCTGGTTTCTTGCGGCCATCACGCCATGACCGCTTTACCGGACCATCGAGAAGAAGCGCGACGGCCTCAGGTCGGTCGGCCACTTCCAGAGCTCCAGCGGGCTCGCGCCGCCGGCGATGGAGAAGAAGATGATGTTGGCGCGGCCGACCAGATGGTCTTCCGGTACGAAGCCGACATTGAAGCGGCTGTCGGTGGAATTGTCGCGATTGTCGCCCATCATGAAATAGTGGCCGGCAGGAACCACGAATTCGCGCGTGTTGTCGCCGATGCCCTCGGGCGTCAGGTCGAGCGTGTCGTAGGAGACGCCGTTCGGCAACGTCTCGCGCCACACCTCCACCGGCCGATTGACCTCGGTGATGTCCGGATTATTGATTTCGCCGACCTTTTCGCGCGGAACCGCCTCGCCATTGATGAAGAGCTGGCCGTCGCGCACCTGCACCGTGTCGCCGGGCAGGCCGATCACCCGCTTGATGTAGTCGAGCGACGGGTTGGGCGGGAACTTGAAGACCACCACATCGCCGCGCTCCGGGTCTGATCCGAAAATCCGGCCGGAAAACAGGTCGGGCGAGAATGGCAGCGAATGCTTGGAATAGCCGTAAGCCCATTTGGTCACGAACAGGTAGTCGCCCTCCAGCAGCGTCGGACGCATCGAGCCGGACGGGATCGAAAAGGGCTGGAACAGGAATGTGCGAATGACGAGCGCGAGCAGCAGCGCCTGCACGATGACGCTGACGGTCTCGCCAAACCCGCCCGATTTCTTCTGCGATTTATCGGCCACGCTCATTTTGTCCTCTGTTCGGTCGCGCCCCTCTTAGCCGCTCGCGCGGCGGCGGGCAACGCATAGCTGGCGTTCAGGCCAACGGTCTCGCCTCGATGATGACGAAGGCCTGCGCCAGCGGGAAATCGTCGGTGATGGTGACATGCACAAACGCCTCGTGGCCGGCCGGCAGCATTTCCTCCAGCCTGCGCGCAGCGCCGCCGGTGAGCGCCATGGTCGGCTTGCCGCCAGGCAGATTGACGACACCCATGTCGCGCCAGAAGACGCCGCGCGCAAAGCCGGTGCCCAGCGCCTTGGAGCAGGCCTCCTTGGCGGCGAAACGCTTGGCATAGGATGCGGCACGCTCTTTCCGGCGCTCCGATTTCTCGCGCTCGATATCGGTGAAGACGCGGGCGATGAAGCGCTCGGGATGACGCTCCAGCGTTTTCTCGATACGCCTTATGTCGATCAGGTCGCTGCCGATGCCGATGATCATGAGGAGGTCCTGTCAGCCGTTGACGCGGCGTGCTTCGCTGACGCTCGAATTATCCTTGAGCTGGGAGAGCAACCGGTTGAGGTGCTTCAGATCCCAGACTTCCAGGTCGAAGACCATTTCGGTGAAGTCGGGCGCCGTCTGCACCATCGAGAGCATGTGAATGTTGGCGTCGTTGTTTGCGATGGTCTGCGCGATGGAAGCAAGCGATCCGGGCTCGTTTATGGCAGACACCGAGACGCGCGCGGGAAAACGCTCCTTCATGTCCTCGTCGATGTCCCAGCGCACGTCGATCCAGCGCTCGGGCTGGTCGTCGAACGCGGTCAGCGATGGAGACTGGATCGGATAGATGGTGATGCCCGTGCCCGGCTGCATGATGCCGACGATGCGATCTCCGGGCACCGCACCTTCGGGCGCGAAGGAAACCGGCAGATCGCCACGGACGCCACGGATCGGCACCGCGCCGCCGGTGGGAGCTTTCTCCGCCTTGCGGCTCTTGCGTGCGGATGCGCGACCCGGAATCTGGAACAGCATACCGGCAGCGTTGCGCAGATTAAACCAGCCCTCCTCGCGCTCCTTGGGCGACTGCGTGACGCGCTCCTCCTTGTGCTCGGGGAACACCGCCTTCATCACGTCGGGCGAGGACAGTTCGCCGCGCCCGACAGCCGCCAGCACGTCCTCGACCTCTTTGCGGGCGAGCCTGTGCAGCACCGGCTTGAGCTGGTCCTTGGAGAAGGTCTTGCCGGCACGCTCGAAGGCGCGCTCGAGGATGCGTGCGCCGAGCCCGGAATACTGCTTGCGGATGGCGTTCTTTGTCGCACGGCGGATGGCCGAGCGCGCCTTGCCGGTGACGACGATCGATTCCCATGCGGCCGGCGGCACCTGCGCCTTGGAGCGGATGATCTCCACCTCGTCGCCGTTTTTCAGTTCGGTCATCAGCGGCATGATGCGGCCGTTGACCTTGGCGCCGACGCAGGTGTCGCCGACATCGGTGTGGACCGCATAGGCGAAGTCGATGGGCGTGGCGCCGCGCGGCAGTGCGATCAGCCGTCCCTTCGGCGTAAACGCGAAGACCTGGTCCTGGAAAAGCTCCAGCTTGGTGTTTTCGAGGAACTCCTCCGGGTTGTCGCCTTCCGACAGCGCCTCGATGGTCTGACGCAGCCAGGCATAGGCGTTGGTGTCCTTCGAGATGGTGTGGCCGGCAACTTCGGGCTTGCTGCCATGGTCCTTGTAGATCGAATGCGCGGCAACGCCGTATTCGGCCACCGCATCCATGGCCTGGGTCCTGATCTGCAGTTCGACGCGCTGACGCGACGGGCCGACGATGGTCGTGTGGATCGAGCGGTAATCGTTCTGCTTCGGCGTCGAGATGTAATCCTTGAAGCGGCCGGGAACCATCGACCACCGTGTGTGGATGGCTCCCAGCGCCCGGTAGCAATCCTCGATATTGGCGAGGATGACGCGGAAGCCGATCAGGTCGGAAAGCTGCTCGAAGGAGATCGCCTTGGTCTCCATCTTTCGGAACACCGACCAGGGCTTCTTGCGGCGGCTCTTCACCTCGGCGTAGAGCGCATGTCCCACGAAGAGTTCGGACAGCGCATGTTCGATCTCGCCGACGACGCCCTTGTTGCGTTCGAAGAACTCGGCAAGACGCTCCGTCACGGCCTGATGCGCTTCCGGATTGATGTAGCGGAAGGCCAGTTCCTCAAGTTCCTCGCGCATGTCCTGCATGCCCATGCGGCCGGCGAGCGGCGCATAGATCTCCATCGTCTCCTCGGCGATGCGGAGCCGCTTTTCGGGCCGCATGTGGTCGAGCGTGCGCATGTTGTGCAGGCGGTCGGCCAGCTTGACGAGGAGGACGCGGACGTCGTCGGAGATCGCGAGCAGCAGCTTGCGGAGGTTTTCGGCCTGCTCGGCCTTCTTGGAGACGAGGTCGAGTTTCTTGAGCTTGGTCAGGCCTTCGACCAGCTTGCCCATGTCGGGCCCGAACAGCGTATCGATCTCCGCGCGGGTGGCGGAGGTGTCCTCGATCGTGTCGTGGAGCAGCGCCACGGCGATCGTGGCCTCGTCCATGCGCATGTCGGTGAGGATCGCGGCGACTTCGAGCGGATGCGAAAAGTAGGGGTCGCCCGAAGCCCGCCGCTGATGGCCATGCTTCTGCATGGC
>JAEWFU010000216.1 GCA_023388675.1 Pseudomonadota bacterium
CCTGAATCGGATAACCGAGGATGTCCTTGAAATCCGTAAGCCCGTTATTGCCCCCGAAACCCATGTCATTGCGGAAAAAGGACAGCATGAGCGCATAGGTCATCGCCTGCGTTATGATGGAAAGATAAACGCCGGTCACGCGCGAGCGGAACGCGAACCAGCCGAACACGAAGGCAAGCAGCCCCGGCACCAGCATCACCATCAGCATCGTGAACCAGAATTGGTCGAAGCCCCACCAGTACCAGGGGAGTTCCTGCCAGTTGAGGAAGACCATGAAGTCGGGCAGATCGGGATTGGCGTAGACGCCCCGGTCGCCGATCTGGCGCATGAGGTACATGCCCATCGCGTAGCCGCCCAGCGCGAAGAACGCCCCGTGGCCGAGCGACAGGATGCCGACATAGCCCCAGACCAGATCGAGCGCGAGCGCGAGCATCGCGTAGGTGAGATACTTGCCCAGCAGTGCCACCATGTAGTTGGGCACGCGCAGCGGGTGGCCGACCGGCAGAAGCAGGTTCGATGCCGGCACGAGGATGGCGACGGCGATCAGGATGGCCGCCACACACAGGATCCTGCTGCCAAGTGCGTTGAGGAGGCGTTGCGTGATCATGCTTCCACCGCCCGGCCCTTGAGCGCGAACAGGCCGCGCGGACGCTTCTGGATGAACAGGATGATAAAGACGAGCACGAGTATCTTCGCCAGAACCGCGCCTGCATAGGGCTCGAGGAACTTGTTGACGACGCCGAGCGTCAGCGCGCCCACCAGCGTGCCCCAGAGATTGCCGACGCCGCCGAACACGACGACCATGAACGAGTCGATGATGTAGCCCTGCCCGAGATTGGGCGAGACGTTGTCGATCTGCGAAAGCGCGACGCCAGCCAGACCCGCAATGCCGGAGCCGAGACCGAAGGTCAGCGCGTCGACCCAAGGCGTGCGGATGCCCATGGAAGATGCCATGCGTCGGTTCTGGGTGACGGCCCGCATCTGCAGGCCGAGCGCTGTTCGCTTCATGACCACGAGCAGGACGACGAAGACCGCTAGAGCGAAAACCACGATCCAGAAGCGGTTCCACGTCATTGCAATGCCGTAGAAATCGAACGATCCCGACATCCAGGACGGATTGCCGACCTCGCGGTTCGATGCGCCGAAGATGCTGCGCACGGCTTGCTGGATGATCAGCGAAAGGCCCCAGGTGGCCAGCAGCGTCTCCAGCGGGCGGCCATAGAGCCACCGGATGATGCCCCGCTCGATGGCAATGCCTATCAGTGCCGTGACGAGAAAAGCAACGGGCAGCGCGAATGCCAGTGTCCATTCGAACAGTCCGGGAAAAGACGTGCGAACGATGTTCTGGACGACGAACGTCGTATAGGCGCCGATCATCACCATCTCGCCATGGGCCATGTTGATGACGCCCATCACGCCGAAGGTGATGGCAAGACCGATCGCCGCCAGCAGCAGGACCGAGCCGAGCGAGATGCCGTACCAGACGTTCTGCCCGACATCGAGCAGGGCCAGATGCCGTTCGATGGCCTTGATACCGTCTTGGATCGCCGGCCTGACGTCGTCCCCGACCTGCCCGAGCATCGCGGTCAGTATGCCGAGTGCGGCGCGATCGCCACGCCCGCTGATCGTCTCCACGGCCTCGGCGATCTGCTCCGGCGATGCATCCGTCTTGAGGATCGAAGCGGCTCTTGCCTGCTCCATCACCCGACGCACGCCGGAATTATCCTCTTGCGCCAACGCCTCGTCGAGCAAGGCCAGATTGTCTGGGTCGGCAGCGGTGAACATTGCCTCGGCGGCACTTCGGCGCGTCGAGGCACTATCGCTCATCAGCGTGAGTTGGCCGATGGCGGCACGCACGGCCCGACGCAGGCTGTTGTTGACGCGAATGCGCTCGACAGCGCCCCTGGGCGCCTCGCCAGCCGCCTCGTCCGTCAGCGCGTCGGTCAGCCGGACGATGTCGCCCCAGGAAGCGATGGTCACCACCTGCCCGGTTTCTTCAACAACGTTGAGCTCGCCGGCCGCAAGCGCCTCCAGCAAAGGCACGAGCCGCACGTCTCCGGTCGCGGCAAGCTGCGCGACGACCTTGCCCCGATCCGAATAACTTCCTTCGGAAAGCTGGCGCACCAGTTCCTCGACAGACTGTGCGTGGGCGGGGGTAAGAGCGAGGAAAAGAGCCGCGAAAAGGGCAATCAGTTGGAGGAGTATTCGCCCTACGTTGCCCCCCTCTGTCCTGCCGGACATCTCCCCCACAAGGGGGGAGATTGGCAGCTTCGACGTTATCGCCTTTCGTCCAACGTCAGAGATTGGCGAAGAGTATCCCGCCGGCTGATCTCCCCCCTTGTGGGGGAGATGTCCGGCAGGACAGAGGGGGGCAACGTGGGGCATTGGCGTGACCGGCTGTTTCGGGAGTTTGTTGCGGAGGCGATCATCCCGCCTCCGCCGATCGCTTTGATCGCGTTACATCGAGCCGCCGCAGCTCTTGGTCTCGGTGTTGTAGTTGCCGCAGTTGACCGGGTCGGTCCAATCGGCCTCCAGCACTGCGGATTCCGGCAGATAGTCGGACCAGGCGTCGCCCGGCACGAGACCCTCGGTCTCCCAGACGACGTCGAACTGGCCGTCATCCTGTATCTCGCCGATCAGCACGGGCTTGGTGACGTGGTGGTTGGCAAGCATGACGGCAGTGCCCCCGGTAAGGTTCGGAACTTCCACGCCGACGATCGCATCGATCACTGCATCAGCCTCGGTCGACTGAGCCTTTTCGACCGCGGCCGCCCACATATTGAACCCGATGTAGTGCGCTTCCATAGGGTCGTTTGTCACACGCTCCTCGTTGCCGATGAAGGCATGCCAGGTCTCGATGAACGAGGCGTTTTCGGGCGTGTCGACCGACATGAAGTAGTTCCACGCGGCCAGGTGGCCAACCAGCGGCGCCGTGTCGAGTCCGGCAAGCTCTTCCTCGCCGACGGAGAATGCGACCACCGGAATGTCTTCCGCCGCGATGCCCTGATTGCCGAGCTCACGGTAGAATGGAACGTTGGCATCACCGTTGATGGTCGACACGACGGCGGTCTTCTTGCCGGACGAGCCGAAGTTCTTGATGTCGGAAACGATGGTCTGCCAATCGGAATGACCGAACGGCGTGTAGTTGATCATGATGTCTTCGGCGGCCACGCCCTTGTCCTTGAGGTAGGCCTCGAGGATTTTGTTGGTGGTCTGCGGATAGACGTAGTCGGTGCCGGCCAGCACCCAACGCTCGACGCCTTCCTCGTTCATCAGGTAGTCGACGGCGGGAATGGCCTGCTGGTTAGGGGACGCGCCCGTGTAGAAGACGTTGCGCTGGCTTTCCTCGCCCTCATATTGAACCGGGTAGAAGAGCAGCGAATTCAGCTCCTCGAACACCGGCAGCACGGACTTGCGGCAAACCGAGGTCCAGCATCCAAATACGGCGTCGACCTTGTTGACCTCGATCAGCTCGCGCGCCTTCTCGGCGGCGAGCGGCCAGTCGGAAGCGATGTCGACGACGACAGGTTCGAGCTGCTTGCCGAGCAGACCGCCCTTCTTGTTCTGCTCTTCGACCAGCATCAGCATGACGTCTTTGAGCGTCGTCTCGGAGATCGCCATCGTGCCCGACAGCGAATGCAGTATGCCGACCTTGATCGTCTCGTCCTGCGCGACCGCCGGTCCCGCCTGGGCAAGCATCGCGGCAAGAGCCGCGGCCCCAAGCAGCCGGCGGGTAGATCCCATTTTCTCGATCATGGCGCCTTCCCCTTTCGTATTTTTTGCACCGCAATACGAAAAGCAGAATGCGTGCCAGATGACTTGCTCCTCAGGCGAGTCTTAAGAAATCAGTAATTTAGCAGTCGGTCGCGTTGCTGCGGCCGAGGTGCCGGACGCTTGGAATACGAAGCGATTGCCTAATAATGTGCACGTGCACAATTATTATGCTCTTGGCCGAGATGAGCGCTATCCGGCTTCGTCATTGCGGCGTCATCTGCCATGATTATCGCGTCGAAACCGGGCCGGGCAGCGATACACCGGCAACCAGCAGCGATGAAAGCAGGCACATGCAGGACAACGAGATAGTGGCGCGTCTGGAACTGGCCGAGGCGATCGCACGCGAGGCAGGCGGCATGGCGCTCTCCTATTTCGCGGAGCGCGACGAACTTGCCATCGAAACAAAGGCCAACCCGCAGGACGTCTTTTCGATAGCCGACCGCAATGTCGAGACCCGGATCCGCGAGATGGTCGCCAGCACCTTCCCCGCCGACGGGTTCCTGGGCGAAGAGTTCGGCGTGACCGAAGGCTCCAGCGGCTTCATCTGGGTTGTCGATCCGATCGACGGGACCAGCCCCTTCATCTTCGGCCTGCCCACCTGGTGCGTTTCGATCTCTCTGCTGCGCGAAGGCCGCACGGTGGCTGGCGTCATCTATGCACCGCCGACGGACGAGATATTTGCCTGCATGAAGGGCGCGGGGGCGACACTCAACGGCAGACCGATGAGGCTTGGCGCTGAAACCACGCTGCGCACCGGACTGACGGGGCTCGGCGCCAATTTCCGGGTTCCGCGCGAGACGATCGTGAATTTCGTCGACGGGTTGATGGCGATCGGCGGGGTCTTCATCCGCAACGGCTCGGGCGCGCTCATGCTGGCCCACGTCGCAGCTGGAAGACTGGTGGCCTACTACGAACCCCACATGAATTCGTGGGACTGCCTCGCCGGCATGCTTATGGTTCGCGAGGCTGGCGGCTGGGCAGGCGAACTGCCCGACGGCGACAATTTGCTCGAAGGCGGCCCGGTTCTCGTGGCCGCTCCCGGGGCGAAAGATGAGCTGCGGGAACTGGTGGCTGTCACGATGGCCTCTGCGTAGACGATGCCAGCCAAGAACATCAGCCGTTCATGAAACACTACAGTGCCGTCAGCCGCGCTGGTGCAGGTCCGTCATGCCCTTTGGTTGACCATCGCGCGCATGCCGTCCCGTCGGCCGCTCGATCATGCGCCAAACCCGCGGCGGCTTTTCGCCGGCATGCAGGCGCCTGATCTGGTCGCCCACGATGGCGTCGGCATGGGTAAGCCGCTGATTATAGCGCACGTATTCCAGCCATGTCGGCAGGTGATAGGCCTCGATCCAGTGTCTTGGATGCTCAAGGTCGCGCGTCAGGCTCCAGCGCCGCGCGCCGTCGCGTTTGCGGATGCGCCGGCGTTCGGCCATCATTTCCAGAAACTCGCGCGTGTCCTTTTCGTCGATCTCGTATTCGATCATGATCTTGACCGGCCCGCTGCGCGGGGTGAGGTCGAGTTCCAGATGGGGCTGCTTCCAGCGGTTGAGCGGGTCGAGATTGAGCGAGGCCAGCGCCGGCAGCGCCAGCCGCCCGACACCCATGGCCGCACCGAAAAACATGACGCCGGCAGCGAACCACAGCGCGACATCGGTGCCATAGTCCTCGGCGGCATGTCCCCATACCCAGCTTCCAAGCGCCATGCCACCGAACGTCGCCATCTGGTAAAGCGACAGCGCACGCCCCACGACCCAACGCGGCGTCGAAAGCTGCACGGTGATGTTGAACATCGAAAGCGCGATCACCCAGCAAGCGCCGGCGACCATCAGGGCGATGCAGGTCAGCCAGCCGAACGGGCTTTCTGCGATGATCACGGCGCATAATGCGAAGCTCGCGAAGGCAAGGCGCGCGATCCACTCGGTCGAAAGCCGCTGGCGCAGCAGCCCGCTGATGAATGCGCCGCCCACGGCCCCGACGCCGAACGCGCCGAACAGAACGCCGTAAAGAAGCGCCCCGCCTTGCAGCAGATCGCGCGTCACGAGCGGCAGCAGCGCCACGACCGAGATGACGGCGAAGCCGAACACGAAGCCGCGCAGCAGCACCTTCTCGATATTGGGCGACATCGCCATGTAGCGAAGCCCGGAACTGATGGCGAGGCCGAGCGGCTCGGGCGGCAGGCTGTTGTTGCCGGCGGGTGGCTTCCAGCGCAGCAGCACGACGATCAGCGCAAGATAGCTGACGGCATTGATGGTGAAGGCCGCGACGGCTCCGAAGGCTGCCACGATCACGCCGCCGAGCGCCGGGCCGACGCTGCGGGTCAGGTTGAACCCCATGCTGTTGAGCGCGACGGCGGCCGGCAGGTCCGTCCTCGGCACCATATCCCCGACGGAAGCCTGCCACGATGGATTGTTGAGCGCCGCGCCACAGCCGATGAGAAAAGTGAAGGTCAGAAGCAGCCAAGGCGTCATCAGCCCGCCATAAGCCGTCAGCGCGAGCACTACCGATACGACCAGCATGAAGGTCTGCGCGATAAGCATAACCTTGCGCCGGTTGAAATTGTCGGCAATCGCGCCTGAAACGAGCGCGAACAGCATGATCGGCAGGGCTGTCGACGCCTGCACCAACGCCACCATGTCGGCGGATGACGAGATGATGGTCATCATCCACGCCGCGCCCACGGTCTGGATCAGAGAGCCGAGATTGGTCGCGAGGCTGGCCAGCCAGATAGACCGGAATATCCGATGCTGGAAGGGTGCGAGAGTGGGAAAACGTTCGATCACGACAGGTCTGGCGGCTTGGCTGGACGGCGCGCCCGCAGGGACTCGCCGGAGCACAGCCTAGCCGGGAATGCCGGCAAAGCACAGAGCGATCGACTGGGCCACCGTCCTCTTCAGGCGGACGAATAGAGCCCCTCGATCTCGCTCGCGTATTTCTTCTGGATATTCGAGCGGCGCACCTTCATCGTCGCGGTCACCTCGTCGTCGTCGTGATCCAGTTCCTTGGTCAGGAGGTGGAAGCGGCGGATATGCGACACCTGCGCGAGCTGGGCATTGGCGTCGGCGATCTCGCGTTCGATGAGGTCGCGGACGGCAGGGTTCTCGGCCAGGTTCCTGAAGTTCGTATAGGCGATCTTTTCTTCCTCGGCCCATTTTCCGACGGTTTCGTAGTCAATCTGGATCAGCGCCGAGACGTATTTGCGCGCCTCTCCGATGACGATGCACTCCTTGATGTAGGGGCTGCCCTTCACCGTGTTCTCGATCTCGGATGGGCTCAGGTTCTTGCCGCCGGCGGTGATCATTATGTCCTTGAGCCGGTCGACGATCTTGAACTGCTCGCTCTCCTCGGCAACCACGTCGCCCGTATGCAGCCAGCCGTCGCGCAAGGCCGCCGCGGTCGCCTCCTCGTTCTTGTAGTAGCCGACGAAGACGGTCGGGCCGCGCACCAGCAATTCGCCATGGTCGCCGGCCTTCGCTTCCACGCCGGCGGCCGGCGTACCGACACAGCCCGGCACCAGATGATGGCCCACCTTCTGGCCGAGCGCGACGCCGCTCGTCTCCGTCGCGCCGTAAACCTCAACGAGAGGCACGCCGATGGTGCGGAAGAAGCGTACGATCCTCGGCGAGATCGGCGCTGCGCCGGTCATCGCTACATGCGCGCGGCGCAGGCCGATATAGTTCTGCAGCGCGCGGAAGACCGACAGGTAGGCGATGCCGTAGCGCAGCTTCTCGCCGACAGAGCGTTCCTGCCAGGACTTCTCCGCAAAAGGCTCGCAGTTGCGATACGCCCATTCGAAGAGGCGACGCCTGAAACCGCCCGTCTCCAGCATGCGGATGTGGATCGACGAATGCAGCTTTTCCCATATGCGCGGCACGCCGAGGAACATGTTCGGAGCCACCTCACGCAGGTCTTCCTGCACGGTGCGGATCGACTCGCCGAAATTGATCTGCGAGCCGAGATAGACGGGCGCCATCAGCGTCGTCATCTGTTCGGCGACATGGCAGAGCGGGAGATAGGACAGGTGCGTCGTACCGGAGTCGAGCCCGAGCCGCTCGGTGATCGCGATCGCCTGCGCACGAATGTTGCCGTAGGACAGCATCGCGCCCTTCGGCTTGCCGGTCGAGCCGGAGGTGTAGATCATCAGTGCGATGTCGGAGAGGCTCTGCTGCGCCAGCGCCGTATCGACGAGATCGGGATTGGCCTTGCGATGCGCGGCACCCCGCGCCTCCAGTTCCGCAAAGGAGATTACGAGATCGGCCGGATAATTGCGCATGCCCTTGGTCTCGACCACGACGATGCGCTTCAAGAGCGGAAGCTGCGCCCGCACCTCGATCACCTTGTCGACCTGCTCCTGGTCCTCGCAGACGATGATCTCGGCATCGGAATGTTCCAGCACATAGGCGACCTCGTTCGCCGGGCTGGTCGGATAGACGCCGATGGTCACCGCCCCGACGAGGCCTGCGCCGAGCTGCGCCAGCACCCACTCGACCCGGTTTTCCGAAAGCACGGCCACATGACCGCCATCGCCCAGCCCCAGCGCGCGAAAGCCATGTCCTGCATCCGCAGCCCGATCGAAATAGGCCTTCCACGACACCGGATTCCAGATGCCGAAATCCTTCTGCCGCACGGCGACCCGATCCGGCGTGCGGACGGCATGCTCGCGCAGCATCTGCGGAAGGGTCAATTCGGGGAAACTCGGCGCGGTCATTGAA
>JAEWFU010000383.1 GCA_023388675.1 Pseudomonadota bacterium
ACCTTCAAGCCGATGCTGGCGGAACGCTGGGAGGTCAACGATGATGCGACGCGCTACACCTTCCATCTTCGCAAGGATGCGACATGGAACAACGGCGATCCGTTCACTGCCGATGATGTTGTGTTCAACTTCACCCGCTGGTGCGACGGCTCGGCTTCCGGCAATTCGATGGCAGGCCGATTCCCTGGCCTCGTGGCCGAGGGCAAGCTGCGCGAGGGCGCCGTTGAAAAGATGGACGACCATACGGTCGTGCTCCACCTGTCGGAACCTGATGTGACGCTGATCCCGAACCTCGCGGACTATCCGGCCCTGCTGGTCCATCCGACACTGGACGAGAGCGGCGGCGATCTGGCTGCCAGCCCGATCGGCACCGGCGCCTTCGAGCTGGTGTCGCTGGGTGTCGGACGCAGCGCGGTATTCAAGCGTCGCGAAGACGGCAAGTGGTGGGGCGGCGAAGCGTTGCTCGACGGTGTGGAGATGGTCGACTACGGCGCCGATCCGAACGCACTGGTGAGTGCATTCGAGGCTGGAGAGGTCCACACGAACCTGGACTCCAACGGCGATTTCATTGCCATCTTCGACGATCTGGGCCTGCAGAAAAGCGAAGTGCTTTCGGCGTCGACGGTCGTTGCACGCGTCAACTCCACCCTGGAGCCATATACCGATCGCAACGTACGCCGCGCCCTGCAGCTTGCCGTTGACAACAATGCCGTTCTACAGCTCGGCATCGCCGGAGCGGGAGAGGTCGCCGAGAACCATCACGTCTGTCGCATCCATCCCGAATATGCGGAACTTCCGCCGGTCGAGCGCGATCTCGAAGAGGCGCGCCGGTTGATGACCGAGGCCGGTCAGATCGATTTCGAGCATGAGCTGATCTCGATCGACGACGACTATCGCAAGAGCACGGCCGACGTCATAGCGTCCCAGCTTCGCGAAGCCGGCTTCAAGGTCAGGCGGACCGTGCTGCCGGCTTCTACCTATTGGAACGACTGGGCGAAGTTTCCGTATTCGACCACGAACTGGGCCATGCGTCCGCTCGGCGTGCAGGTTCTCGCGCTCGCCTACCGCTCGGGCGAGGCATGGAACGAGACCGGCTTCTCATCCGGCGATTTCGACGACAAGCTCTCCGAAGCTCTGAGAACCGCCGATGTCGAGAAGCGTCGCGCGGTCATGAAGGATGTGCAGCAGATCCTTCAGGACTCGGGCGTCATCATCCAGCCCTACTGGATGAAACTTTACTGTCACTCGACACCCGAAGTCATGAATCGCCACGTCCACCCAACCTACGAGTTGGATCTCACAGAAGTGTGGCTGTCGGCCTGAGGGCGCTGAACGGGCAGGTGGCCGTGGGCTGTCTCAGGCCGCGATCTTACTCTTGGCGGCCTCGTATTCGCCCGCGAGACGGTCGACCAGTTCGGCGGCGCCCACCACGTCGCTGACCGCGCCGATGCCCTGGCCGCAACCCCAGATGTGCTTCCATGCCTTGGTCTTGTCGCCGCCGAAATCCATCTTCGACGGGTCCGATTGAGGCAGGTTGTCGGGGTCCAGCCCGGCAGCGCTGATGGAGCCCTTGAGATAGTTGCCGTGAACGCCGGTGAAGAGGTTGGAATAGACGATGTCGGCGGCCCGGGATTCGACGATCATGTCCTTGTATTCGTCCGTCGCGCGGGCTTCGCGAGTCGCGATGAAGGGCGAGCCTATATAGGCAAGGTCGGCGCCCATCGCCTGCGCGGCGAGGATGGCCCCGCCATTGGCAATGGCGCCCGACAGCAGCAGCGGGCCGTCGAACCACTGGCGGATTTCCTGAACCAGTGCAAAAGGCGACAAGGTTCCGGCATGGCCTCCGGCGCCGGCTGCGACCGCGATGAGGCCGTCTGCGCCCTTTTCGATCGCCTTGCGGGCATGCCGGTCGTGGATGATGTCGTGCAGGACAATGCCGCCATATGAATGCACCGCCTCGTTGACCTCCGGCACGGCGCCGAGCGAGGTGATGACCACCGGCACCTTGTATTTCACGCACATGGACAGATCGTGTTCCAGCCGCTTGTTGGATTTGTGTACGATCTGGTTGACCGCGAAGGGCGCGGCCTTGGCATCGGGATTTTTCGCGTCGTGCGCGGCAAGATCTTCCGTGATCTCCGCCAGCCATTCGTCGAGTTGGGCCTCCGGCCGCGCGTTGAGGGCGGGGAAGGAGCCGACGATGCCGGCCTTGCACTGAGCGAGCACCAGGGGCGGATGAGAAATGATGAAGAGCGGCGAGCCGACGACGGGAATACGAAGATTGGCCTTAAGAATGTCGGGTAGCGCCATGAACTTTCATCCCCACCGGTTAATTGACGTTTGCGTAAACGTCATTTTTTAGCAGATCGCAATGCGAGGGCAACCGTCGAATGATCGGCCGGCCGTCGAACCGTCAGTCCGCTATTGTGCCCGACAATCGGTTCTGCGCGATTGATTGAACGGCGCTGGAAGGCTAACCATGCGTGAAGACACGAATTCTTTGCGGCGGAACGGCCTTGGACTCGATCGAGAAAGCGATAAGAAGCGCCTTTGAGAAAGGCGACCCGAGTGAGCGGACCTATCGCGAGAAGGTCTATCGTTCGGCCTTCGCCGCGCTCGATCGCGCGTTGCAGTCGAATCCGAACGTGACTCAGGAAATGGTGGCGCGAAGACGCCAGGCGCTGTCGACAACGATTTCCGCGATCGAATCGGAATTCCTGCCCGCAGTGCCGGCGGTGGAGCCGACGACGCGTCGATCCGCGCCAGTCGAGCCGCAGGCACGCCAGCCGGCAACTGCGCGAGCGGAGCCGTCTTTCGAGCCGACGCTTGAAGGCGAGGAGAGGAATTCGGCATCCCGATCCGACTATAGCGACGACGAGGTCGCTCCGGACGTCTATGTGCCGAATACGAGGCCATCGCGCCGCAACCGGTCCTGGGTTGCCACGCTGGTCACGATTGCGGTTGTGGCGCTTGTCGGCATCGGTGCGTGGTGGTTGTTCGCACCGCCAGGCCCCGAATCGTTCCCGCGCCCGACCGAGGATGCCGAGGATTTCACGCCGGAACCGGCCGAGCCCGGCATACCTCCACGCGTGATCGGGGCTGACAATCTTGACGACTGGATCGTGGTTTTCGATCCGGCCGATCCCACCACGGTGACCGCGCCGGGCGATTCGAGCGCCGAGGTCATGGATGACGACGGCGAGCAGTTCATCCGCATTCGCTCGGGCTCTTCGGGAGCGCCGATCCTCTTCGACGTGGGGCAGGGCGTGCTCGAGCAGGTCGCCGGTCGACGCACGGTCTTCAACATCGAAGCGCGCGCGCAGGAAGGCGAGGAGACGCAAATCTCGGTCGACTGCAGCCTCGGCGAGTTGGGCGATTGCGGCCGCAAGCGCTATGCGGTCGGCGTGACCCGCGAGGAGTTCCTGTTCGAGATCGAACTCCCCTCGGTCGATCCGGGCGCCGGCGGCACGATTGCCATCAATCCCGACATCGAAAATGACGGCAAGGCGGTGGACATCTTCGCCATCCGCGTGACGCCCGCGCAGTAGCGCCTATCCGTCCAGCATCGCGGCGAGCGTTTCCAGGCGATCGGCTTCGGCCGGCGGTTTGTCCCAGCGCAGCCGAGAGATGCGCGGAAAACGCATCGCGACACCCGATTTATGCCTTGTCGAGCGGTTGAGACCCTCGAACGCGACTTCCAGAACCAGCCCATGATCGCGTTCGGCGCGTACGGAACGCACCGGTCCGAAGCGATCGACGGTGTTGTCGCGGACATATTTGTCGATCTGCCGCAATTCCTCGTCCGTGAAGCCGAAATAGGCCTTGCCGACCGGCACGAGCTCCGGCTGTGATTCCGGCCCGGTCCAGACGCCGAACGTATAGTCGGAATAGAAGCTCGACCGTTTGCCGTGGCCGCGCTGGGCATACATCAGCACAGCATCGATAATGTGGGGATCGCGTTTCCACTTGAACCACGGCCCCTTCGGGCGGCCGGGCACATAGGGCGCGTCGCGCCGCTTCAGCATGATGCCCTCGATGACCGGATGGGGCGGCGCGCTCCGCAACTGGTCCAGCTCCCGCCAGTCGGTGAAGGCGACGATCG
>JAEWFU010000496.1 GCA_023388675.1 Pseudomonadota bacterium
ATCGGCTGGAGAGGCCGAACCGGAGACAGTACAAAGCATGGCGGACGAGATCCTGATCGTCGACGACGACACGCGGCTCTCTGCCATGCTGTCCGACTATCTGACCGGCAACGGGTTTTCCGTGCGCGCCGCCCCAACGGCCGGTGCCGGCTTGGCCCAGCTCACGCGCGATCCGCCCGACGCCGTGATCCTCGACGTCATGCTGCCCGATCTCGACGGCTTCGAGACCTGCCGGCGCATCCGCGCAATCTCCGACGTGCCGATCCTGATGCTCACTGCCAAGGGCGAGGAAACCGATCGCATCGTCGGTCTGGAACTGGGCGCGGACGACTACCTGCCCAAGCCCTTCAATCCGCGCGAGCTTCTCGCGCGCATCCGGGCCATCCTGCGTCGCCGCATCGGCACGGTCCCCGAAGGCAAGATCCTGCGCTTCGGCAGGCTGGAGATCGATCCGGCCTCACGCACGGCGCGGATCGACGGGCGCGACTGCGCCATGACTGGCCACCAGTTCGATCTCCTCGTGGTGCTCGCCGAAAATGCCGGGCGCACGCTCGCTCGCGAGCAGCTCGTGGATCAGTTGAAGGGACAGGCCTTCGACGTCTTCGACCGGTCTATCGACGTTCACATCTCGCGCATCCGGGCCGCGATCGAGGACGATCCGAAGAACCCGCGTCGCATCGTCACCGTGCGCGGCTCGGGTTACGTCTTTGCGCGCAGGCAGGATGACGATGGGTAGGCGGGTCATGCGTCACAGCCTTTTCCTGAAGGTCTATCTCACCTTGCTGGCGAGCCTCGTCGTCCTGGCGCTGGCAAGCGGCATGTTCGTGCATTTCAGCGACGACGAGGACGAGCGCGGCTGGAGCGGGCGGCGCGATGCCATGTTGGCCGCATTGCTGCCGGCGGATGCCGACCCTGCGGAAACACGAATCGTCGTGCGCCGCCTGGGCGAGGCCTTCAAGGCCGACATCGCCCTGTTCGAGGGAGATGGCGACACCATCGCAACTGTGGGAGAACCGTTGGCGTTTCCTCGGGACCAATCCTGGCAGTCCCATCGCAAAGGCAAACTCCGTCATTTCGTAACCCGCCTGCCGGATGGCCGCGTGCTCGCGGCACGGGTCGGCATCCAGTTCGGGCCGACCCGCACGAACGCCATAGCCTGGCTGGCGCTGATTGCGGGCGTGACTGCGGTGGCCGCATGGCCGATCGTACGGCATCTGACGCGGCGTCTTGAGGGTCTGCGTCAGGGCGTCGAGGCATGGGGCCAGGGTGATCTGGCGCTGCGTGTGCCCGTCAAGGGCAAGGATGAGGTGGCGGCCGTGTCCGCGACTTTCAACCGGGCGGCGGAGCGGATCGAAAACCTGATCGCGGCACACCGCTCGCTGCTTGCCAATGCCAGCCACGAACTGCGATCGCCTCTCGCACGGCTGCGAATGGCGATCGACCTTTACGAGCAGCAGCCCGGCGAAGCGCGCAGGGAGGAGATCGTTCGCAACCTCGCCGAGCTGGACGAGCTGGTCGAGGAAATCCTGCTGTCCAGCCGTCTCGACCACAACCAGACTGCCGACCTGTGGCAGAGCGTCGATCTGCTGGCGCTGACGGCAGAGGAGGGCGCGCGTCACGGCATCGCCGTCACCGGCAATGCCGTGACGGTCAACGGCGATCCGCGGCTTCTCGCGCGGATGGTGCGCAACCTCATGCAGAATGCTCAGCGCCACGGCGCGCCGTCGTTCGACGCGCAGGTGCGCAGGGCAGGCGAAACCGTGGAACTTTCGGTGCGCGACCATGGCGACGGCATTCCCGATGGAGAGAGCGAGCGCGTGTTCGAGCCGTTCTATCGCCCCTCCGGCAGGGCTGAGGCTGCCGGCGGCTGGGGCCTCGGGCTGGCCCTTGTGCGGCAGATCGCGGAGCGTCATGGCGCCACCGTACGCCATGAACGGCCGGCAGACGGCGACACCCGTTTCATCGTCTCCTTTCTGGCGGAGCGGCCAGAGTAGCATGTCGGCTGTTCGGGCAGTCATGCCAGCTTCATGCAGATGTCGGATGGTGCGCTGATCCTTTGCCATCATCGAGCCTTGGGCCATGCTCGCCACCGTCAGTCATACCGCGCAGAAGCTCATGGATGCGTGCGAGCGGGTGCTGTGCGAGGTCGAGACCGTCGACGACGTGACCGTCAGGCGTGTCGCCGCCAAGGCGGGCGCCAATCCCTCGGCCGTCAGCTATCATTTCGGTTCCCACGAGGAGTTGATCATCGCGGTTGCGCGGCGGGTTTATCTCAGGCTCAACGCCGAGCGGCTATCGCTCTTGCAAAAGGCCGTCGCCAGGCGCGCTCCCGAAGCCCCGGACCTCGATGATGTGATCGCGGCGCTTATCGGGCCTTCGGTAAGATGGAGCCTCGATCCCACCTCCAGCTATCCGGTTCTGGTCCATTTCACGCTGATGGCGCAGCGAAGCCGCGACCAGCGGCTCTATCGCGCCATCATCGAAGGGGTGGAGCACCATCGCGCTTTCGTTCCGCATCTGAAACGAATCGCGCCATGGCTCGATGACGTCGACATCGGCTGGCGGCTGAGCTGCGCGCTCGGCATCCGCTCGCAGGTCATCCGCAGCCGGCTGCGCACCGAGGTCCTTACCGACCACGAGATCGATCTCGCCGATCCCGAGATCGTTATTGCCCGCATGGTCGAAGTCATCGCGCCGATGTTCCGCAAGCCGGCGGCGTGAGCCCGTAACCTGCCGTTTGCGGTGCAAATCGAACACCGTTCGAAAAGCGTCATCCGCCGGAAACAGACCTGCCCTAATCGTCCCGTCATGCCCCGCCACGCAGGAAACGGAGACGCGCGATGGAACGCGAAACCACCTTTGTCCACCTGACCGATCTGCACATCGGCAGTCCGGACGACGACCATCTCTTCAGTGACACGACCGGGACGCTGGAGGCCGTGCTCGATCTGGTGGCGATGATGGATCCGAAGCCGGATTTCGTCATCGCGAGCGGCGATCTCACCAATCGCGGCGACGTGGAAAGCTTCGGCACGCTGCGGCGGATCATTGCCCGCCTCGATTGCCCGGTCGTCTACGCACTCGGCAATCACGACACGCGGGCTGGTTTCCATCAGGGCATGCTCGACCGGACGGAAGATCTCGACACGCCCTATTTCCACGACCGCGTCATCGGCGACATCCACGTCGTGACGCTCGACACCAGCACGCCCGGCCTGATCGGCGGCAGCATCGAGCCCGAACAGTTCGACTGGCTGGAAGGCGTGCTCGAAACGCACCCCGACCTGCCCAAGCTGATCGTCGCCCACCATCCGCCCGCGCTCGGCGATGGGCCGGACGATGCGCATTGGCGCACCATCGCCTTCCCGCATTCGCAGCGTCTCGCCCAGATGCTCAAGGGCCGCAACGTGGTCGGCATCCTCAGCGGCCATATCCATCACGACCGGGTTTCGGTCTGGCACGGCATCCCCGTGGTGGTGGGAACAGGCCAGCACGCGGCGACCGACATCCTGCGCAAGGACGTGCTGCGCATGGTGCGCGGCGCCTCCTTCGGCATCGGCACCATTCGCAAATCGGGCCTCACCGTCGCCTTTGTGCCGCTGCCTTCGGATCGCGCGGAGCTGAACGTCTATCCGCTTGAAATGCTTCGGGCACGCGCCATGCCGGTTGAGATCGCAGCCGAATAGCCCAATCCCCTGAACAGGAGTCCTCCCATGAAACGCAGAGATTGCCTCGCGCTCATCCTCACGCTCGGCGCTTCGGTCGCCACACCGGCCTTCGCGGAAATGGCCGCTTCGGTCGAAGAGCCTGTCACGATCACCTTCTACAATTACAATCTGGCGTCCGCCGGGCTCGGCAAGGAGGTCACGGAAGGGCTTATCCGCGAATTCATGGAAGCCAATCCCGACATCACGGTCGAAGGCGTCGGCGTTCCCTCCAACGAAATCCTGAGCCGGGTGCAGGCCGATATCGTCGCGGGCCAGCAGCCCGACGTCGCGCAGCTCGTCTTCCGTGACCTGATCTACATCGCCCGCGATCTCGGCGGCAACGCACTGGAAGACATCGTTCCGGCCGACGAGCTGGCCGCTCATCTGGACGGCATGATTCCCAACGGCCTCGAACTGGGCAAGGTCGACGGCAAGACCTACGGGCTGGCCTACACCTTCTCGACACCGATCC